>JAOZRC010000844.1 GCA_029940345.1 Desulfobacterales bacterium | reverse complement strand
ACCTTCGGTTCAGCACTCCTTTAAAGTGTTAAGCGGAAAATGAAGGATGCCTATTATTTATTGGGAAATCCCTTACAAAGGAGACTAAAATGAAAATAATACATTATACGGAAGCGGAGTCCAAACAATTTGAGGCGGACGGCGTCAAAGGCGTAACCGGTCGGATTGCAATCGGCCAGGCCGACGGTGCGAAAAATTTTTGTATGCGGGTGTTCGAATTGGCCGAGGGTGGTTTTACACCTTGTCATGCCCACGATTGGGAGCATGAAATTTTTATTCATGCCGGCGAGGGCGAGGTGTTACGCCAGGGCGCGTGGCAACCGGTAACAGCAGGCAATGTTGTTTTTATTCCCGGCAATGAAACGCATCAGATCAGAAATGCGGGTAAGACACCGTTTATTTTTATCTGTTTGATTCCTTCCGGTGCGCCGGAATTGTAACATATATATTGGGCATCCTTCATTAGTCAGTTTACACTTTGTCCCTAATGGGACAAGGTGTAAACCGACGAATGAAGGATGTCGAACTGTCAACCCAAAAGTACAGTCCCCCTTAAACAGAAAAGTGATAAACGACAGCTACTTATCAAGTAACGCCGCATGAGCGGCGGCCAAGCGGGCAATCGGCACACGAAAAGGCGAACAGGACACGTAAGTAAGACCCAGTTCGTGGCATAAGGCGATGGATGCGGGTTCGCCGCCATGTTCGCCGCAGATGCCGCATTCAAGGTCCGGATTGACCTGACGGCCCTTAGTGATCGCGATGCGCATCAATTCACCCACGCCGTCGCGATCAATGGTGGCAAACGGATTGTCCGGTAAAATGCCCTTTTCAATATATTCGATCAGAAAGCCTGCTTCGGCGTCATCACGGGAGATACCGAACGTGGTTTGGGTCAGATCGTTGGTGCCGAACGAGAAGAAACTGGCATATTCGGCCATCTGATCGGCGACCAGAGCGGCGCGGGGAATTTCAATCATGGTGCCAAATTTATAATCGACTTTAATGCCCTGCTCCTGCATCACTTTTTTACCCTCCGCTTCCAGCACTTCACGCTGCACCTTCAATTCATTGGCATGGCTGGTTAAAGGGATCATGATTTCCGGATGCACGTCAATGCCTTCCTTGGCTGCCTGGCAAGCGGCTTCGAAAATGGCGCGCACCTGCATGACGGTCAATTCGGGTATATGGATTCCCAGACGCACGCCTCGCAAACCGAGCATGGGATTTTCTTCGCGCAACGATTCCACCCTTTCGAGAATCACCTGTTTTTTATTGATTTTCCCGATGAGTTCGTCGGTTTCCGCCAATGTGCGGGCTTCCTTTAAGCGAATTTTAAGATCGGTCAATTCGCGCAGCAGGTCGCTGTGGTCAGGTAAAAATTCGTGCAGCGGCGGATCAATCAAACGGGTGATCACCGGCAAGCCGTCCATGGCGCGGAAAAGACCGTAAAAATCTTCCCGTTGAAAAGGAAGCAGGGCATCCAGCGCTTCGTTGCGCGCCACGGGCAGATCGGTCATAATCATTTTATGGATAAAGGGCAAACGCTCGGTTTCAAAAAACATGTGTTCCGTACGGCACAAGCCGATACCTTCAGCGCCGTATTTGCGCGCTCGTTCGGCGTCAGCAGGATAATCGGCGTTGGTCCAGACGCCCAGTTTACGGAATTCATCGGCCCATGACAGAAGCTTCATCAAATAAGGGTCTTCAATATCAGGGACAACGGTAGTGAGCTTTCCACTATAAACCTCGCCTACGGTGCCGTCAATGGAGACCCATTCGCCTTCTTTCACCACTTTGTCCTTGACGGTGATCTGACGTTTGCTCATATCGATATTGAGAGCGACGACACCCACCACAGCCGGTTTGCCGAATTGACGTGCCACCAATGCCGCATGGCTGGTGCGGCCGCCGCGGCTGGTAAGAATGCCCTCAGACGCCAACATACCGTGGACATCATCCGGTTTGGTCTCGGGACGCACCATGATAACCGCTTTGCCATGCTTGGACCACTCTTCGGCCAAATTGGCATCCAGCGCGATCACACCCACAGCGGCACCGGGCGATACATTGAGGCCGTAAGCCAGCAGTTGATCCATCTCCTTGGCGGCCTGTGTGGCTTCGATGCTGAATTGGGGGTGCAAAAAGAAATCCACTTGCTCCGGCGAAACGCGCAGCACCGCCTCTTCCTTGGTGATTAAGCCTTCTTCGACCATGTCTGCGGCGATGCGCACGGATGCCTGGGCGGTGCGTTTGCCATCACGGGTTTGCAGCATCCACAATTTGTTTCTTTCAATGGTGAATTCAACGTCCTGCATGTTTTTATAATGCGTCTCCAGTTTTTCACAAATCCGGGCAAATTCGTTGTACGCATCCGGCATCTCCTCTTTCAGGCAGTTATTTCCTATTTTAAATCAAGTGGTGTTGAAAATATAATTGGGCTACCCACATAAGGCGGGACGGTCGTAGGTTGGGTTGAGGAACGAAACCTGACATCGGGCTGTATTCGTTGGGTTT
>JAOZRC010000843.1 GCA_029940345.1 Desulfobacterales bacterium | reverse complement strand
CAATAATAGGGATGAATCCAGCCCCATCCCAGAGGACTGTTTACTTTAAACTGGCTGGAGTAATAGGTTTTCCATACGATCGGGATAGGCCCTGGCAGCGAGAAATCAATTCTATCAAGGAAAGACTCACCTGTAACAACGTCAATCGGATCTAAAATACTTTTTCGATTCTTCAAGGACATAAGTTATGAGCCTTTGCGATAAGTTAACACCCTGCTGATTTTCTGTTTTTAAATTTTTTTACTCCCAAATTGACGCCTTCCGAAATCGCCTCCTGAGCCATACTGACAGCAATTCCCCGAAACAAATCGGTAAAACTGACCCCCACCAGAACATTGCTAAAACCCAGTGTCATAGCATTGGGCACAATCGGAAGATCACTACAGGAAGTGGCTACTAACGGAGCATTGAAGGCTAAAGCACCGCCGTTTACAGTTACATTGGGGCTTCCAACGGCTGTCGAACCTTGAGAGCCTGGCCAGGGAATAGGCGGCATGAGCAGTTTAACCCAGGTTTGCCATTGCGTAAAAGCCGCAAAATTGCTTTTGACACTTTCCCAGGTTGCAGCAGCGTCGGTGGTGTCAACACCCGTCACATCCTGTATGAATTTTTCAGCGCTTTTGGGCTTGGGGATCAAAGCGGAGATGCCGGCAATAGCGATATTGGCCAGTGTCGTCAGGGTCATTAACACCACACCCATTGGGATGTTGGTTAAATAGCGCGTCCAATAGAAAGCATTTGTCGGCGTGGGCGGAACAGGTATGCCTTGAGGAATATGGAGATAGTAGCCCATCGCACCAACGGTGCAGGCCGGCATACCGTTGATCAGTACATTGGCCATGGGGAATTTCGGTGTGTGCCAGAGATAGATGGGGCCGAAATAAGGATGCACCGGAATTCCCATTACAGTGTGCAGATCAATGCCAATTACCATATCCATTGATTTTGAAGCCGGCCAAAGCGGCATAAAACCTCCTCTTAGAAATTGCTGCAATTCGGGTTTCAGGTTACTGATCTTTCTCATCAATAATTCGCACCTTGATTTGCTGGCCTATCGAAAGGGTGCTTTTATTATTTAGATTATTGTCTTCCGCTATGATAGGCCATTTGCTTTTCTGGCCGTAATGCTTCTGCGCGATAATTTCAAGCGTGTCCCCTTTCCCAACTGTATGCGTTGTATATTCGTCATCTTTGTTGGGCGCACCCTGAAGAGCGGTGTTTTTTTTCGATTTATCCGTAAGCATCATGCCTTCAATTTCAGGCACCTTGACAATTTGTCCCACTTTAAGTTGGGTGTTTTTACGTAAACCATTCTGTTTTGCTAAAATACGCCATTTACTATAGGAATCGTAATATATCTTGGCAACATCGGAAAGTGTTTCTCCCGGCTGGATTGAGTGCTTAATATATTTTGTATGAGATTTTGGGGCCACACCTTTTTCCCGAGTCAGTTTATCGGGATATTCTTGGCCATCAGTCACAGGAATCAGTATGATTTGACCCACTTTAAGAAAAGAATTCTCTTTAAGGTCATTGTATTCCGCTATAATTCTGTATTTATCCGATTTCCCGTAATACTTTTCAGCCAAATCAGACAGCGTATCTCCAGATTTGATTTTATGTCTTATATCTTTTTTTTCCGGGGCTTGTTCAGTAGAAGGCTGTTCTGTCACAGGTGCCGGATCAACCTGTTGTGGCGGTATGGTTTGCATTGGTTTCGGCTTATTATCTTTAGTAGGAGTTACACATCCTGAAATGACTATTATTAAAGCTGATGCCAACACTGACAGAAGCAGCACTTTGTTTTCTTTCATTTACCCTCCTTTTGATCAGGCTAACCAGTTCGCTTTCTGATATGGAAGAAAGCCACTGCAAATCTGGAAAGCGGTTAATAAAAATGGTTCTTCGCTGATTTTTGGAAAATTGGGACTGTAACATTGATAAATCAGCATAATAATCTGCATCTTTGGTTTTTTGATGAGCTACCTTCCTAAGCTAGGTGTGTAATTCAAGACTGTCGGTTAATGCACTGATGTAGGCTGGGTTGAGGAACGAAACCCAGCATTTATAACGAAGGATAGCCCTTCATTTTTTTAATAAGCTAGGTTTCGTTCCTCAACCTAGCCTACCTTTTTTAGCAACCGCACAGGTCGAAAAATTTTGTACACCCTACATTCAAAAAAGTGTAAACTGGTAAATGAAGGGCACCATCATTTTAACATGAATCGGGTAACTCTTTGATCAACAATCACCCTGTCCTGTTCGAAATCAAGCTTTAACCGCCACGCTTGCATGGTTTTAGCGCCAATAATGACTTCTTCTGAAAAATCTTCGATTATAAGAAACTCATCCGAGAGCCGAATTCCTTCAATATAAAAATCCAGTCTTACGGCTTTTTCTACAACTAATATTTCACCTTCTTTGGCGGTTTCAAATTCAATCGGTTTAGGTAAAGGAAGAATCGTGTCAAGACTGGCAGCTAACTCTTTTTTAATAAATGAAAAACTTGCGCCACTGA
>JAOZRC010000842.1 GCA_029940345.1 Desulfobacterales bacterium | reverse complement strand
ATGGAGAATTGATAATGAAAAATGCAGTCAGAAATGGTGGTGATTCTCAATTTTTCACCGTTAATTCTCAATTGATAAGGAACAGCACGGCCGAGTTTTTGATTTTTACGGCCCAAAGCGCAGAAAAATCCATTGAAGTTCGATATGAGGATGAAACCATCTGGCTGACTCAGAAATTAATGTCAGCGCTCTTTGATGTAAATGTTCGCACTGTCAGCGAGCATTTGCGCAATATCTTCCAATGCGGGGAGTTACGGGAGGATTCAGTTATCCGGAAATTCCGGAGTACTGCCGCTGACGGTAAGAACTACCTGACGCAATTCTACAATCTTGATGCTATCATTTCAGTAGGATACCGGGTGAACTCCGTGCGGGCCACCCAGTTTCGCCAGTGGGCAACCGGTGTGCTACGAGAATTTGCCATCAAGGGCTATGTACTCGACCGGGAACGGATGGAAAACGGCTCATTCCTGGGCAAAGACTACTTTGAACGGTTGCTGGCGGAAATCCGGGAAATCAGGCTCAGTGAACGTAAGTTTTATCAGAAAATTACCGATATTTATGCCACCAGCATGGATTACAACAAAGACGCGCCAACCACCCGGACTTTTTTTGCCAAAGTGCAGAATAAGTTACATTTCGCTATTCATGGGCATACGGCCGCCGAGGTGATTATGCAGCGCGCAGACAGCAACAAAGCGTATATGGGGCTGACAAGTTGGGATAACAGTCCGGATGGTAAAATTCTGAAAACCGATGTATCAATAGCTAAAAATTTTCTCAAATCCGAAGAGTTGGAATCTCTTGGCCGAATTGTCAATGCCTATCTGGAGCTTGCCGAAGAACGCGCCAGAAGAAAAATTCCAATGACCATGGAGGATTGGGCAAAACGGCTTGATTTGTTTTTAGAATTTGATGAGCGGGACATTTTACAGGACAGCGGCAGGATTACGGCAAAAATCGCTAAAGATTTTTCTGAAAGTGAATTTGAAAAATACCGTATTGTTCAGGATCGGCTGTTCGAGAGCGACTTTGATAAGGTCGTGAAGCAAATTGAACTTGGAAAATAAAATGATTGAAGAAAATCCGGTTCGCGGCAAAGCTGGTAGATTTTCAGATTGCGATTACATGATACTTATTGATCAGCATGCAAACAAAAATTTAACTGCAAAAATGAGAGACAGCTTGTCTGAACATGACAACAAACTGAAACAACTCAAACGACATGAAGGATGCATCGTTGGTGATCCGGAAGATATTATTCATAAAGAGTGGAGTCAGGAGTGGTGCTATGAAATTTAAAAATAATAGTATGTTCCGTCCCGTAGTAAGTGTCATGTGCTGCCTGATGGTATTGATGATACCTGCTCAGTCTCAGGCTTTTCTTGGCTTGTCTTTTGATATTCTGTCATTCGGCCCGTTTTCTCTCGGAATCGATATCCCCTTGAAAGGCGCTGTGGCTTTGATTGGCGTCGGTTTACTCGCAGGTGCCGTGACAAGCTATTTTTCAAGAAGCGGAGGCGGTTCTTTTTCTTATGCCGCATCGTATCCGAATGCCGCACCTTTAACGCGGCATGTGAAAGTAACGATCAATCCTGAAGACCATTACAAAGAGATGCCGCTTAGGATCAGGCTGAATCACTACAAAGTGCTTGATGATAATAACCGCATCCCTTTGAACGGCAACGGTTTTTTGGAGGTTCAGTATGAGACCGGCAAGATGGTTTTCCGCGATACTGATTTTGAAGGCTATATGTTTTTTCACTACGACCGCTCGCTGACCGTCTGGGACACACAGGATAATCCGTTGCTTGTTCTGAAGTTGAACGATAAAAAGCTTATGATTATTCAGGAAAAATCTGCCAGCGGTTCCGAAGCGTTGCAACTACTTTTAGGAGGGAAAAAATGAAACATCGGTTAAGCATTATCGCAATGGTTTTTGTATTTGTAACAGGGTGTCTGACGACTTTTTCAATGGCGGAGAATCCGTGCCGTCAAAGGCTTTTCAAGATATGTAAAGAGGACGAAGCCGCCATGATATGCCAGCTCCTGTCGTATGATGAACCGGAAACTATTGCGTCTATTTATGTCTTTCTGAATGAGATCATCGTGCTGGACTCTGATGTGCAGGAAGATATGATCTGCGCCCGACTTATGGGAAGAAAAAAAATATTAAACATCAGCACTAGGTTGGATGAATCACCAGATTCCGAAGGGTTATATCACTTTCAAAGCGGTACCGTAAAATTAAGCTTTAAAATAGCTGATGCGGATTACCCTAAATTGATAGACACGCATCGCAAACTTGAAAAACTGAAGTTGTGCCCCAAAAAGAACATTTCATTTGATATTCAGGGAATAGTTGCAGATACGGACGTTGAATATTATACAAGCAGTCTGAAATCGTTTGTTTTGAAAATGGAGGGCGTGAAACTTTCCAACATCACAACGCTCTATGCTAAAGGAGGATTCGATGTTCAGCGCAGACCTCTTGAAAAGAAGAAAAAAGAGGAATATGAAA
>JAOZRC010000163.1 GCA_029940345.1 Desulfobacterales bacterium | reverse complement strand
CACCGCTGGTGCTTGAAAAGACCAGGCAGGCAGGCGGTATCGCGCGCACCGAAAAATATAAAGACTTTTACTTTGATATCGGCGGACATCGCTTTTTTACCAAAATTGATGCCATCAACCGGTTATGGCATGAGATGATGGGGGATGAATGGCTGAAAGTCCGCCGCATCTCGCGAATTTTCTACAAAGGCCATTTTTTCAATTACCCGTTGCAAGTTTCAAATGTGCTGCATGGCTTGGGAATAATTGAAAGCCTTCTGATCTTGATCAGCTATATCAAATCGCACCTCAGGCCCTATCCCAAAGTGGAAACCTTCGAGCATTGGGTGGCAAACCGGTTTGGCCGCCGCTTATATCATATTTTTTTTAAACCTTACACGGAGAAGGTCTGGGGGATTCCCTGCGATCAGATCGGAGCCGAGTGGGCGAAGCAAAGAATCAAGGAGCTGTCTTTTACGACCGCCGTCATGCATGCTGTTTTCGGCATTAAAACAGGCCGAAGCATGATCGATGAGTTCTACTATCCTGTCAAAGGGCCAGGTATGATGTGGGAGCGATTTGTTGATCAGCTCGCCCTGGCAGGGGGAACGACCGCTCTGAATTCAGAACTCGTATGCCTGAAAACTGACTGCGATACGATTCATTCGGCTGTTTATATTGCCAATGGGAACAAAATCGAAATTCCCGTACACCATCTGATTTCTTCGATCCCGCTGCCGAAACTGATTCGTATAATGGCGCCCGAACCGCCGGCCGCGGTCGTTGACGCCGCAAACCGGCTATCCTATCGCGCTTTTATTATTGTCCTCCTTATCATCAATGAAGAATTCCTGTTTCCCGATCAATGGATTTATATTCACAGCCCTGAAGTCAAGGTCGGCAGAATTCAGAATTTTAAGAACTGGAGCAAAGCCATGGTACCCGATCAAAATCTGACCAGCATCGGTATGGAATACTTTTGCTCGGAAAATGATACGCTGTGGCTGACAGACGACCATGATTTGATTCAATTGGCGGCACGGGAAATAGCCTTCCTTGGTTTGGCTTCCGCATCCGAAATCACAGACAGCCATGTTATCCGTCAGCCATGCGCCTATCCGGTGTACAGCAATGATTACAAAAGCTGTTTGGAAACTGTTAAAAATCATTTGAAACGTTTTAAAAATCTGCAAACCATCGGACGTTCCGGGATGCACCGGTATAACAACATGGACCACTCCATGCTGACCGGGATTCTTGCCGTGCAAAACTATTTGGGCGACGCCCATGATATCTGGTCAGTGAACGGAGATGAAGCGTATCTTGAAGAAAACCGGGGAATCTGATCACTTCAATCAGAAACAAATATCGTGCAAACCGGATAGGCATGGTTTGCTATTGCCTGGAAAGGTTAAAAGGATGACCCAACCGTCCTTTTATGCCCGTCATCTGGTTGCTGGCATCATCAGCCTTTTCATCATGAAAACCATCCCAATCAATCGGCCCACGAAAAAATTGCAGAGTATCTTTTAAAGTTTTTACGGGGAAAGTAAGAAGTGTCTCAGATACAACACCCTTTTTTTTCAATCATTATCCCGACATATAATCGTCCGGAACAATTAGCCCTTTGTTTGCAATCTTTAGCATATCAGGATTATCCAACTGATTATTTTGAAGTTATTGTTGTAGATGATGGAGGTAAAGCGCCTCTATCTGAATTGGTATCAAGTTTTCGCGATCAACTTAACATTATTCTTCTTACCCAACAAAATAAAGGTCCAGCAACAGCTCGTAATACGGGTGCGGCACAAGCAAAAGGTCAATTTCTCGCTTTTACAGATGATGATTGTCAACCGGACGCTAATTGGCTTAAAAATTTAGCCGCTTGTTTTAAAGAAAAACCAGATACTGTGATTGGCGGCAAAATCCTTAATAATTTACCGAAAAATATTTATTCAACGGCCAGTCAACTTTTGATTGACTACCTTTATCATTATTATAATTTTGAACATAAGCAAGCTCATTTTTTGACGACGAATAATTTTGCTTTGCCCAAAAAATCATTCCATGCTATCAATGGATTTGATACACATTTTCCTTTGGCAGCCGCAGAGGATCGTGATTTTTGCCATCGTTGGTTGAGTCATGGTTATAAAATGCTTTATGTATCAGAAGCGATTGTTTACCATCATCATTGCCTTGGTTTGTTGTCCTTTTGGCGACAGCAACTTAACTATGGCAAAGGTGCTTTTATTTTCCATCATACCCGATGTTCTGCTAATACGCATAAGAAAGAACCGCTGTCTTTTTATTGGCGCCTGATAAAATATCCTTTTTCGAAGGTCACTTGGTTGAAAGCTGGTATGCTAACTATATTGATGCTGATCTCCCAAATTGCGATTGTAACCGGGTATTTTGGGGAAAACATAAATAGCGTAAACAAAAAAGGTACTGGATTTTATGAGTAACCACCCAAGATTGCAGCATTTAGTCATTAAACCGACACTGGCCTGCACTGCAGGATGCGTATCCTGCGTATACAGGAAACAATTGCATAAAAAACGCATAAAAGAAAAGCAACTCTCTTTTGACGATTGGAAAAATATTTTATCACAAGCGAGGAACCTGGGGGCATGGCATCTGACCATTAGTGGTGGAGAGCCAACGTTATATAAGCAATTACCTGATTTGATACGCCTTGGTAAACAGTTAGGCTTCCTGGTACGGCTCAATACAAATGGCAGTCTGATCAATGAAGCCTATGCTGAAAAATTATTACAAGCAGGCTTGGACGTAGTCGATGTTTCCTTATACAGTTCGATTGCCTCTGTGCATAATGAAATCAGGCGTTCAAAGAATTTATGGAAAAAAGCAACGACTGGAATCAAAATATTTGCAGGTTTAAAAAGCAAATATCCAAAATTTAAGGTAATTACTCAAACAATTTTATGTCATGAAAACTATACGGAATTTGCCGAGTTATTGCATTTGCATCGTGATCTTGGCTCAAGTGGTCTGTTAGTTTCTTACCTGGAAGGAGATTTTGAAAAACAACACCTGTTTAATCAAGATGAAATCGAGTATTTCAGAAATAAAATACTCCCCAAGGCCATCAAGGTTTGTAAAGAACTCGATCCTTACGTGAAAGACACGGCTGTTTTTAATCTCAAACGTCTTTTTTCACAAAATATTTTGAGTGATTCCAATTGGGCCCAAGGAATATACCGCCCCGAAAGCAAGCCCTGTCGTATTCCGTATGAACAGGCATTGATGCTTGCCAATGGTGAGGTGCATCCTTGTAATATCGTAGAATATACACATGAACCCGTGATGGGCAATTTGTTTGAAAATTCATTGGGTGAAATATGGCAGGGAGATCGGTGGCATCATTTCAGACAACATTTTCACGACAAGTGTGAACTCTGCCCGATGAATCACCATGTGTTTATTCCTCTCAGACCAGGCAACCAGTTGATTGCAATGACCAAGTTCTGGATACAGAAAATCATTCCAAACCATTTGAAGGCATTACGCCTGGAAGCTTTAGTCTATTCTCTGCTATGGAAAGCCCGGATAAGAACATTACAGGTTTTCCCAAAAATCAAGTTTAGGGATTTCCCCAAAAATAATATACCCAAGATGTAGGGTGGGCAGAGTTTAACGGAACCCACCATTTACGCAAATGCGGTGGGTTCCGTTAAACTCACCACCCTACAACATTACGCATAGCGGGTAGTTTATTTGTTTGGAATTCCCTTAAGTAAAAATATCATGAAAAAACTACCTATCGGTATTAGTGATTTTAATAATTAATTGAAGAGGGGTTTTATTATTTGGATAAAAATGGTAAACGGGTTTGGGTAAAAACAACGAGATAAAAATATAATGCCTGAAAAACCTCAGATATCAGTCATCATCGCTTCTTTTAACGCTGAACAGGTTGTAGAAAAATGCCTGGAATCACTCGGAAAGCAACAAACTGATGTTTCATTTGAAGTTATCGTTGTTGATAGCTCTGCCGACGGAACAAGCTTACTGATTGAACAGAAATTTCCTGAAATCAGGTTATATCACTTTGCTCGGCGAAAATTCTGTGGCGATGCACGTAATTGGGGTGTTTCCGTAGCAAAAGCGGATATTGTCGCTTTTACAGATACCGATTGCAGGGCAAAAGAAACTTGGATTGAGGAAATATGGAAAGCGCATCAAGCCCCCGCTTTAGCCATCGGGGGCGCAATTGCCAATGCCAACCCGGATAGCTATGTTGGCTGGGCCGCTTATTTTACTGAATTCAGCCACTGGATGCCCGGCATGCAGGCTGGTTGGATAGATGATATGGCCGGGGCAAACTTGTCTTATAAAAAAAAGGTTTTTGACAAGTACAACCGTTTTATCGAAGGCACTTATTGTTCTGATTCAGAGTTTCATTGGCGCATGGCGAAGGATGGGCATAAAGTATTTTTTGAGCCTTCCATCATGGTATCGCACCATTGTATTGAGCATATAACTCAATTTTTAACCCATGAAGTCTATCATGGTCGAAATTTTGGGCGGGTTCGGACTAAGTGGCAGAATTTCCCCGGTTGGAAAAGAATCTTATATGTAGCAGCTACACCACTGATTCTTTTAAGAATCTTTGCCAAGGTTATGCTGAATAATTTCAGGAATCAGGTTTATCTTCCCCGGTTTCTTGCGGCTTTTCCGTTAGTCGTACTGGGCATTATTTGCTGGTCTCTGGGAGAAATCATCGCTTATGCCCATGATTGAAATCAAAAGAACTATTGTGACCACTATAATCTCAAAAATCTATAAAACCATCAATGTATTGCTAACCCGTCAGGTAGATATCGAATGCGATCATATTCCACACAAATTCTCCCATGTTCCAATAAAAAAAATATGGAATTGGATATTTGTAGAAATATCTGTATTTTTTAAACCTGAAAAACCTTGGGGTTTGCCGACACATCTTCAAATAGAACCGACTTCATTCAATACGGTTGCGATAATTGATATCAATCAAGCTAACTTTATAGGTAATGTCAATGAAGCCCGTTGTTTATCACAACAAGAATTAGCTCAATCACGAGTCATACCGCTGGACTTAAACAACGTATGTTTTAGGAATAAAACTGGGTATACATCTCAAATAAAAACCAAAACCCTAACTAAAATTAGAAAGGTGCAATAGCTGATCAAGTATCCGCTGTATTGGTCTAAAATTGGCGTGTCGCGGTAATTTTTAATCCTGAAACAAAAAATAAACACAATAGGATGTAACCATTTATGCTACCCCATTTTCTTGTTATTGGTGCGCCAAAATCAGGTACAAGCTGGTTAAGAAAACAGATGAGACATCACCCTCATATTTATATTCCCCCAATTATTAGAGGGGTTCATTATTTTGGTACGCCTCATTTTCCCATGATAATGCTTTTATTCAGTCGTTATCCAAGGGTTCGGTATTGGATGCAGAAGAAAGTAAAAGATAGTCTACAAGACCTGAATCGAAAAGAATTGAGTTGGTATATGCGCTATTTTTTATTGCCACGCAATGATCAATGGTACGCCTCTCTTTTTACTCCGAAAGACAATCAATTAGCAGGTGATATCACGCCCTCTTATGGCAGGCTTGATTCAAACCAAGTGGCCAAAGTTTTTGCATTAATGCCAGATATAAAAATTATTTACCTGCTTCGCAATCCAATACTCAGAATGTGGTCGTGGACTGCCCAAGCATTTAGCAAAAGATTTGCTTATCAAGGTGTACATAGCATTGATGAGCAAACGATTATGGGTTTTTTGCAAACAACAATACATCTCAGAGATTCGCAGTATTTAAGCACCTTGCAGCAATGGGAAAACCGCTATCCAAAAGAAAATATTTTTATTGGTTATTTTGAACAATTAGAAAATAATCCTGTTCAACTATTAAAAAATATTTATCAATTTCTTGAACTGGATTTTTCTGAAAAATACATTTCTGAGGCTGTTGATAAAAAAGTAAATGCACGTCAATATCCAGAGATTCCGGATTATTTTGCTCATTATCTTGCTCAAAGGTTATATGGAGAAATAGAACAATTAAATTATAAGCTTAATAATGAATACACTGAAAGCTGGCTGGTATTTGCCAATAATTACAAGTAATAAATCGGATAGATAGTAACTGAACGGAAACCATGTTTTCAACTAAAGGAACCTTACCCAATTTAATCATCATTGGTGCAATGAAATGTGCAACAACAAGTTTGCATTATTATTTAAATCTCCACCCAGAAATTAGTATGTCGAGAATAAAGGAACTTAGATATTTTGTAAAAGAACATAACTGGGATCAAGGTATCGAATGGTATCAATCTCATTTTACAGGTGATACCCTGATTTGTGGAGAAGCGTCACCAGCCTATACCAAATATCCATATTTTAAAGGTGCAGCGGCTAGGATGTACGCCACTATCCCAAAGGCCAAACTTATTTATATCGTTCGAGATCCAATTAAGCGTATCCTTTCTCATTATGTGCATAAATTTACAAAGGGTAAAGAGACACGAACATTAACTGAGGTGTTGCAAAAACCGAATGATAATTTATATATCATTCGTAGCCAATACTATAAGCAACTAGAGCAATATTTAGCTTATTATCCCAAGCAACAGATTTTAATTTTGACCACAGAAGAACTCTATAACCAGCGTATGGAAACACTTCAAAAAGTATTCAGATTTCTTGGTGTCGCCTCTTCTTTTAAAAGTGCCAGGTTTAATCACATAAAGCATCCAACATATCAAAAAAGATGTTTAAATCAGACAGGAAAGATAATCCTAAACTGGTCTGATAATCATATAAACCCTTATCACCC
Organism: Desulfobacterales bacterium; assembly: GCA_029940345.1. Taxonomy (GTDB): domain Bacteria; phylum Desulfobacterota; class Desulfobacteria; order Desulfobacterales; family JAUCGF01; genus JAUCGF01. The sequence continues at coordinate 2,717 of JAOZRC010000163.1, read as the reverse complement.
AAATATACAACGCTATCTGGTGCGTTTGTTGTGTTACCCATTTTCACAGCCCATGAAAATACCACGCCTAGACATAAAATTACACCAAAACTTAGAAGATATTCTGAGAGAAGATGTAGAAAAACTAAGAACCTTTACAGGCTATAATTTTTCAGAGTGGTCTATTTAAAACTGAGTTCACCATCAATCAACAAATAAAAAAATATATGTTACCAAACTTCCTCGTCATTGGTGCCAAAAAATCAGGCACAAGTTGGCTAAACAAACAATTGAGACATCATCCTGATATCTATCTGCCCCCGATTAAAGAAATTCATTATTTTGATGTTGTCATTCCTTTTTTTCTTCCTTTATTCGTACAGTCATTAAGTCCTCGCAGAAGCACTCGATATTGGATGCGGAATAAAATAAAACACGCATTTCAAGATATTCAATTGAATCAACATAATTTGGGTTGGTATGTGCATTATTTTTTATCACCTCGCACTGATAAGTACTACATCTCTCTTTTTTTACCCGGTGATGAGCAAATGGCTGCTGATAATACACCTGGATATGGTCAGCTTGATGCAGATAGGATAGCTAAAATTCACGCTTTAATGCCCGATATAAAAATCATTTACCTACTTCGTAATCCGATACATCGGATGTGGTCAGATGCCGCTCAATTTTATAGCCGTTCTGGTTATCAAGGGTTACATACCATTGATGAACAGCGCATTATAAAATTTTTACGCAAGGAAAAACATCTTAGACATTCGCAATATTTTACGAATCTACAAAGATGGGAAAATTTTTATCCAAAAGACAAGATTTTTATTGGTTTTTTTGAACAATTGCGTGATAACCCACACCAACTGCTGAAAGATATCTATGAATTTCTTGAATTAGACTTTTCACAAAAATATATCCCTGACAGCGTAAAGCAGAAAGTGAATGCACGTCAATATCCGATGATTCCTGATTATGCTGCTTATTACCTTGCGCAAAAATTGTCTGGAGAAATAGAGCGACTTCAGCAAAGATTTGACAACGAACACACTGACAGTTGGCTTAAATATGCCTCTTCAATTAAAAACAATTACCGATCCTGAACAGCACATTCGCCTGGATGCAGTACATGCTGACTTATCAGTACACGCTGTTCATTCTGGTTTTATCAAACTCTGGGGACAAGTTATTCAGCTTATACTTGCTATAGGCTCAGGAATGCTATTGGCCCGGCTGCTCACACCAGAAGATTTCGGGCTATTTGCTCTTGCCAGCTCGCTTATCGCTTTGGTACATACATTCCGGGATTTTGGTTTACAAATGGCTGCCGTTCATCAAGAACAATTGGAACACCTGCAAATCAGCGCCCTTTTTTGGCTGAATTTTAAGCTCAGTTTCCTGGTGCTGTTATTTTTGATCCTCATGGCCCCGGTGATCGCCTGGTTTTATCATGATGCGAGATTGACAGCCATCACATTTATCATGGCTATTGGTATCTTTGGCCTAAACCTGTCAACCCAATATGAATCCTTACTCATTCGACAAATGCGCTTTCGTACTTTGACCTATATTGAACTGGGATCAATGTGTGTTGGCATCACCGCAGGTATTGAATTGGCCCGGCTTGGATTCGGATACTGGGCCTTGGTCTATCAACTTCTTGTTATTCATCTGAGCAAAAGTGTGTTGATATGGCGATTCTGCGGTTGGCATCCGGCAAAAAGAAAAGCTATACCAAACTCAGACATCCGTTCGCTACTTTCCTATGGAAAACATTATACCGGTTTTAAACTGCTCACCTATTTTGGTAAAAAATGGGATATCATCCTGCTTGGTTATATCAGTGGCGCAAGCGATGTGGGGCTTTATCAAAATGCCTTTAGATGGGCTTTTTTTCCTCTTCAACAGCTTTATGCACCGCTTTTAAACGTCGCTGTATCGGGATTGAGTCGGCGACAAAATGATGCCGTTGCCTATCGTAATGGCTTTAAAAAAGGACTGTTGCCTGTTCTCAGTGTCATTATGCCCGTTTTGTTATTTCTGTTTAAAGAAGCCCACAACATTATTCTTCTGCTATTAGGAGATCAGTGGCTGGAAGCAGTGCCGCTTTTTCGCTTACTGAGTTTGGCAGCATTTGCGACCAGTATGACACGTATCACCAAATGGCTCTATCTTTCGCAAGGGCAAACAAAACGGCAATTTCAATGGGGATTATTTTCTTTACCTCTTATACTGTTATCCATCGTGATTGGCGCTCAATGGGGAGCTTATGGGATTGCGGCAGGTTTCACTATCGCAAGATACCTTTTGATATTCCCGGAAATTGCCTTTTGCCTCAGATACTCCCATCTTTCAAGAGGTGATTTTTTGAGTATTGTATGGCGTCCTGTTATTGCTGCTATCATGGCTGCAACTTTTCTGAGCAGTGTTATTTTGCCTGAACAGGCTCAACTCATCGTTGATTTGTCGGTAAAATGGCTTTTATTCAGTCTTGTTTATTTACTGCTTTGGGTTATTTTTCCAGGTGGAAAACAGGCCATTAAAGAAATCTGGCAGCTTGTGTTGCAGAAAAAAATATACACAAACAGATAAACCAAGAAGAAAAAATAATTGAATATAAAAAAACGCACTTTAGTTAGGGTGCATTCCCAAAATGGAAGAAATCAGATAAGGCTACCAACATAAGCTGGGACACTAAATGTAGTCGTAGGTTGGGTTGAGGAACG
>JAOZRC010000162.1 GCA_029940345.1 Desulfobacterales bacterium | reverse complement strand
AACCGGAACCTGTGCCCGAAAACTTACCTCCACGGATCATCATAACAGAGCCGACGATCAGTCGGGGAATGCAAAATACCGCACTGAGTACGGAGCAAAAAGTGTTAAAAGTGGCCGGCCGGGTGTTTGACGACGGCGGCATTTATGACGTTGTTATAAATGGCATTGAAGCCGGTTTGAAACAAGACGGTTCTTTTTCCGCAGATGTGCCGCTTGCCATCGGCAAAAACACTATTCGAGTGGTTGCGCGAGATAATAGCAAGCTATCCAGTGAAGAAAAAATCTACATAAACCGCCAGAGCATCGTCAAAAAAGATGTGTTCAAAGAAAAACGTCTGGCATTGATTATCGGCAACGCCGAATACACCCACGGAGGCCGCCTCGACAATCCGATCAATGATGTCAGGGCAATCGCGTCAGCATTGAAAAAATTAGATTTTAAAGTTATCAAAGAGGAAAACACTGACCAGCGGAGTATGAAAAAAGCAATCGACAAGTTTGGCCGGAAATTGGAAAATTACGATGTGGGTTTATTTTTTTATGCAGGTCACGGTGTGCAGGTGAATGGGCTCAATTATCTTGTGCCTGTCAATGCTGACCTGAACAGTCAAAATGATGTGGAATATGATTGCGTCAACGCCGGCCGTGTGCTTGCCAAAATGGAAGATGCCGGCAGCAAAACCAATATCATGATTTTAGACGCCTGCCGCGACAATCCCTTTGAAAGAAGCTGGACACGCAGCGCCCAAGGAACCGGCCTGGCTTTTATGAATGCGCCTTCCGGTTCCCTGATCGCTTATGCAACCTCGCCAGGGAAAACAGCGGCGGACGGATCTGGAATAAACGGGCTTTACACCCAAGCTTTGCTAAAAAACCTGTCAACGCCGAACATCACTGTTTTGGAAATGTTTCAACGCGTGCGTGTGACCGTTATGAAGAAGTCCCGCAACAAACAGACGCCTTGGGAGTCAACATCTTTGAGGGGCAATTTTTATTTTAAGCGTAAATAGTGGATATACGTGTCCCAGCTTATGTTGGTAGCCTTATTTCAAATAGTCTCTCGTTTTATGCCTTGACATGTAACTGATAATCATTCAAAAAGATTAAAATTTTCATAAAACGGAGGATAATCAAATGCACAGTCTGACTTCTTTAGAAGCTATTGCAACAACAGCGGCGCCGGCGGCTATCGGCCCATATTCTCAGGGAGTTCGCGTCGGAGATTTACTTTTTGTTTCCGGCCAATTACCACTTGATCCTGGAACCGGCGAATTCGTTACTGGTGGCATTGAAGCCAAAACGCATCAGGTGATTAAAAATATCAGTGCTATCGTGGAAGCTGCCGGCGGCGATTTAAGCCGAGTGGTGAAAACAACCGTTTTTTTGAAAGATATGAATAATTTTGTCGCTATGAACGAAGTATATGAAAAATACTTTGGCGCCACACCACCGGCTCGCTCGGCTGTTCAGGTAGCGGCGCTGCCTAAAGATGCTGATATTGAGATTGAAGCGATCGCTCACTTATAATCTACCGCTATTCATACTTTCAGACAATTTTGCACACAAGACCAGAGGTTAAACATCTTTAACCCCGAGTCTTAAAGCACTTTTCGGAGCAATTTCATGTAACCGTTAACTCCCCCCTGAGCGGAACGGCTTTCCGCTCTACATAATCACAACCGTGCGTGAGGGTGTAACGCGGGAAGCTGTCCCGCGTTAGCTTACATGTAAGGGGGACTAGAATGGTTACAATTTCAACAAACCCCTTATAATCATAACTTGGCAATGGAAATATGACAGAATACATAAAATTTATTTTTGAAGGAAAGACATTTGAGTTCCCCGTAGTTATTGGCACTGAAGGAGAAAAAGCGCTTGATATTGGCTCGTTACGCAATAAAACAGGAATAATCACACTTGACCCCGGGTACGCCAATACGGGAAGCTGCACCAGCGACATCACCTTTATGGACGGCGAAAAAGGCATTTTACGTTATCGCGGCATTCCCATCGAACAACTGGCGGAATATTCAAGTTTTCGTGAAACCGCTTATTTGCTCATTCACGGTGAACTGCCAACGGAAAATAAACTGAAACGTTTCTCCGTCATGCTAAATGACCATTCACCGGTTCATGAAGACATGCAGTATTTTTTCCGGAATTTTCCGCGTGCGTCACATCCGATGGGAATTTTGTCATCAATGGTGACCGCATTGAGAAGTTTTTATCCGGAACTTCCGGATATGGAAGACGAGGTCGACACAACCGTCACGCGCCTGCTTTCTAAAATACGCACTTTGGCGGCAATGTCCTATAAAATATCAAAAGGACATAAAGTGGTTTATCCTCGTCCGGACCTTCCCTATTGCGCCAATTTTCTTAATATGATGTTTGATTCGCCTGTCAGACCGTACGAAATTCACGAAGATGTGGTCAAAGCGCTTAACATTTTTTGGATTCTTCATGCCGACCACGAACAAAACTGTTCCACTTCGGCAGTCAGGCTTGTAGGCAGCGGAAAAGTCAGTTTATATGCAGCCATTTCTGCCGGTATCGCCGCCCTTTGGGGACCGCTGCATGGCGGTGCCAACCAGGCGGTCATTGAAATGCTTGAAAAATTGGCCGCCCAAGGCACTGATGTTAAACAACTGGTTGCCCGCGCCAAAGATAAAAATGATCCGTTCCGGTTAATGGGTTTTGGTCATCGGGTATATAAAACCTATGATCCTCGTGCCAAAATTATGAAAGCCACTTGTGATAAACTTTTAACCCAATTTAATATCAACGATCCGTTGCTTGATTTGGCCAAAGCGCTTGAGGAAGTGGCCTCAACTGATGATTATTTTATCAGTCACAATCTTTATCCGAATGTCGATTTCTATAGCGGCATCGTTTTACGCACCATTGGCATCCCCACGAATATGTTTACCGTGATGTTTGCCATTGGCCGTCTGCCAGGATGGATTGCCCAGTGGAAGGAAAGCATGGATGAATCCCAATGGAAACTGGGACGGCCGCGGCAGATTTATACCGGGCCGGTGGAAAGGGATTTTGTGCCGATTGAAAAACGAAGTTAATAAGGTGTTGGTCGACTTTCTCAATTCGGATCAGGATTTCGAATTGAGCAATGCCGCTTTGATAAAATCTCTGAATAGCGGGTGGGGATTCATGGGACGTGATTTGAATTCCGGATGAAATTGGCAACCTAAAAACCAGGGATGATCTTCAATTTCCATGATTTCAACCAATTCTCCATCAGGTGAAACACCGCCAATAACCGCACCGTGTGATTCAAGCTGATCCCGGTAAATATTATTCAACTCATAGCGATGACGATGGCGTTCTGAAATCTGATCGACACCGTAAGCCTGATACGCCAAAGTTCCTTTTTGGATTTGACAAGGATAGGCTCCCAAACGCATGGTGGCCCCTTTCGCGGATGTGTCATCGCGACGCTGCACTGTTCCGGTTTTGGCGTCAAACCATTCTTTCATCAGGTAAATTACCGGATAGGGTGTCTTTTGATCAAATTCCTCACTGTTCGCATCTTGCAACAAAATGACATTCCGGGCAAATTCGATCACCGCAATATGGAGCCCGAGACATATACCGAAATAGGGAATCTTGTTTTCCCGGGCGTATTGCGCCGCGCTGATTTTACCCTCAATGCCCCGTTTGCCGAATCCGCCGGGGACCAGTATTCCGTCGGCTTCCATAAGGGTTGAGGCGCAACTATCCGCATTGATTGTTTCTGAATCAATATAAATAAGATTGACCTTGCTATCGTTAGCGATGGCGCCATGGTACAATGCTTCATTCAGGCTTTTATAGGATTCGGTCAGATCGACGTACTTGCCCACAATGGCTATCGTCACACTATGTTTGACTGATTTGGATTTTTTGATGAAGGCCTTCAATTTATCCAATTGCGGCGCCCGCGTCCAGATATTCAGCAATTCAACAATTTTGTTGTCCAAACCCTCTTTGTGAAACACGAGAGGGACTTCATAAATGTTTTTCACGTCTTTGGCAGTGATGACAGCGTCTTCACTGACATTACAAAAAAGAGCGATTTTCGCTTTAATGCTAGCCGAAAGATAGCGGTCCGTACGGCAAAGCAGAATGTCCGGCTGGATACCGATACCGCGAAGTTCTTTAACACTGTGTTGCGTCGGTTTGGTTTTAAGTTCTCCGGCGGTCTTAATGTATGGCACGTAGGTCAGATGGATATATATGACGTTATCCTTGCCTAAGTCAGTGCTGCATTGCCTTATTGCCTCTAAAAAAGGCAAACTCTCGATATCCCCGATCGTTCCGCCGATTTCAACAATCACAACATCGACGCCTTCGGCAACAAGTTTGATGCTGTTGATAATTTCATCTGTAATGTGAGGTATCACCTGCACAGTGCCGCCGAGGTAATCCCCGCGCCGTTCTTTGGTGATCACCGAATGGTAAATTTTACCGCTGGTGAAATTATTGTCACACGACAATTCAGCATTGGTAAAGCGCTCATAGTGGCCTAAATCCAAATCCGTTTCCGAACCGTCATCCGTTACAAAAACTTCACCATGTTGAAACGGATTCATGGTGCCGGGATCAACATTGATATACGGGTCCAGTTTTTGAATTGTCACCGTCAAGCCTCTGCTCTCTAATAGCGCGCCTATTGCGGCCGATGCCAACCCTTTGCCAAGTGAGGAAAGCACACCGCCAGTTACAAATATATATTTCGTTGGCAAGTCCATAATAATATTCCCATTTTAATCCAAGTATTTTTTTGAAATTATCGATAGAGTCTTTGAAAATCGTGAATGGTTTTTTGAATCTCATCAATTTCCGGGATTTTATCTGAATTCACTCGTTTCCGACTGTTATCCGAACTACTATAGGGGTAAAGCGATTTCAAATGTGCGATATCAAAAACTGTTTTTGCAAAGACAGGGTTGATTTTGAGGCTGTTGACAATAATTTCCCGCCTTAAACGATCATTTGAAAAAAAGCGGATACGCATTGGGTGCCAGAAACCGGTTTCACTGTTTTGCCCATAACGGCGCCATTCAAGATACCGGATTTCATAAGCACTTCCGGAACGCGCCTTATGCTTTCCTGGTATGATCCATCGCGCCGGTCGCAACGTTTCACGATCCACCCATAGCTGCATCGGTTCCATATCGGGATATTGGGCGCCCACAATATAGAATATCCGGTTTTGAAAGCGCCCTATGCTGGAAATCGCTGTGTCAACGCCCAGTGAATCAAGATGTTGTAGCAAAAGTGTCCTGGAACGCAACAAAAGGATGTCTTTATATATGTCAAATCCGTTATTCGGTTTTTGGGAATCGCTTGCGACAATTTTGCCGTCAAGCATGGTGCAAATATCTCCATGAGATGCCAGGTGAATTCTTTGTATTTTTGCAGATGTGATATCTGATCGATATGCCAGCGGAAAATCGTATTTGACCGTTTCATTCACCTCTGTCACACTTTGGGTAGGATTATCAGGATAAAGCGACACTGTTTGCGTAATGTCAAGACTTTTGGCGTTTCCCATGTTGCGGACCATCAAATCAATAATATGGGGAGCTTTGAGGAGATAGCCATCTGCCGTTGTTTGCATTCCGCTTAAAAGTGTTATGAGCAACAGTAATGATTTGATTAAGCGCTTAGGTTTCATATCTTCTAAACTTGTCCTGTTTAAATACCTGTGAGATGATTGTTTTCAAGAAAAGCAGGGGAAATATTTCATAAAGGGGGGGTAGAATGCTTAGGAATCAAGGCCGCAATAACTTCCGCAATTCAATAGGTTAATCCTTCATTATCCGGCTAACAATTCGAAGGAGTGCAAACTTCAGTTTGCGTCACAGCATCGCAAACTGAAGTTTGCACTCCGGAATGGAGAAGTTATTTCGTCCCTGATATTTAACGATGTTGTCAATCCGGGTTACATGAGGAACGTATTCGCTCCTCATCCGATATTGCAGGATGACTTTTCTGAACATCGAAGTAATAAAGGCATAATTGCTAATACAGCCCAAAAGGTAGTTTTCAAACCTGTTTACACTAAACAACCCGCATTACGTCTACGTCGGCAAATTTGGCGCCTTCTCCAAGCTCTTCTTCAATCCTGATAAGTTGATTATATTTAGCGATTCGGTCGCTACGTGATAATGAACCCGTTTTGATCTGACCTCCGTTTACCCCGACAACCAAATCCGCAATAAAGGTATCCTCCGTCTCTCCCGAACGATGGGATATCACGGTTGTATAGTTTTCCTGTTTAGCCAATTCAATCGTATCAAGGGTTTCAGTGACAGTGCCGATTTGGTTGAGTTTAATCAATATGGAATTGGCTATCTCTTTTTCAATGCCTTTTCTGAAAATCCCAGGATTGGTCACAAAGATATCGTCACCGACAATCTGAATGTCGTCATCTAAGCGCTCGGTCATTAATTGCCACCCATCCCAATCCTGTTCAGCCAGACCATCTTCAATGGAAATAATCGGATACCGGCTGATAAGATTTTGATAATAATCAATCATCTCAGTTGCTGTAAGCGATTTGTTTTCAGAAGCCAGCACGTAGGCGCCATCCTTATAAAATTCGCTGGCAGCAGCGTCCATTGCCAGGCAAATATCTTGCTTCGGCTTATATCCGGCTGCTTCGATAGCCCGAATAATAAATTGAAGCGCCTGTTCATTGGAATCAAGGTCAGGCGCAAAACCGCCTTCATCACCCACAGCCGTGCTGTGATTTTCATCTTTTAGCAATTTTTTCAAACAGTGAAATATTTCCGCACCCATTTGCACCGCTTGTGTAATAGATTGAGCGCCCACCGGCATGATCATAAATTCTTGAATATCTAAATTATTTCCCGCATGGGCACCACCGTTAATGATATTCATCATGGGAATTGGAAGATAGCGTGCATTAATGCCTCCCAAATAGCGGTACAATGGCAGGCCGTAGGCTTCAGCGGCAGCCCTCGCCACAGCCATGGATACACCCAGGATCGCATTCGCTCCCAGCTTGGATTTGTTATCCGTTCCGTCCAGGTCAATCATGCATTTGTCAATAGCGGCCTGATTGGCGGCATCCTGACCGCGTAATTTGGGCGCAATAATTTCGGATATATTCTTGACGGCCGTTGCAACCCCTTTGCCGCTGTAACGTGGTGATTTCGTATCACGCAATTCTAAAGCTTCGCGCTGGCCGGTTGAAGCACCTGAAGGAACGGCGGCACGCCCGAAGGCGCCGCATTCAAGCAAAACGTCTGCTTCAACCGTGGGATTGCCTCTTGAATCCAATATCTCTCTTGCGTTTATTTCCAAAATATCCGTCATAATTTTTTATCCTTTTCAGTATAACACGGCTGATTTAAATTTTCCGGTGTGAAAATGCCATTTCATCGCAATTTATTTCTAAATATGAACGATATGAATATCGTCAGATCAGTTTTGATACATAAACTGAAATTTGGTTGAACCGATTTCAATGACATCAAATTCTTTTAATAAAACGGATTCTTTGACAGCTTCACCGTTAACCTTTGGTTTGGCCATCCCCCCAACATAGCCGATATGATAGCCATTGGGTCTGTTGCTGATCGCCGCGGCCGTCTGTCCGACCATAAGGCCGCTGATCACAATATCATTGGCTTTATTTTTGCCAAGTTTGGTGAGTTTGTTTGTCAGTTCAATATCACCGGCACCGCCGGCTAAATATGTCAATACGCCAATATCACCACTACGTGGCGCAGCGGGCGGTTTGGGAGGCGCCCCAGAAGGCGTCTTAGGCTTAGGAGCGGCTTTTCCGGGAGAGCTTTTGGCGACCATATCACGATACGTGTTTGTATCCATAACCATCGTTTCATCCATTCCGCCATCGGCTTCCTGTGGCCGCAGTTCATTTTCAGCGTAGGAAAAGACAACTGTATGCTTACCAATCATGATCGTTTCGCCCTCTTTAAGCCAATGTGAGGTGACAAGTTTCTCGTTCACAAAAGTACCGTTTTTACTCTGTAAATCGGTCAGTAAAAAACCGCCATCCATTGAATCGATTTTGGCATGCAGACCGGATACGGCAAGGTTCTCAATGACTATGTCATTTGTACTCCGGCGGCCGACCGTCATATTGCTGCCATATTCAAGGCGATACTCTTTAATAGCTTGATTTTTAAATTTAAGCGTCAAAATTGGCATAATCTCTTCCTTTTTTATTTAAATATCTTCTTTGGCAAGAAACCCATATATAGTTGTCAGATTTTGGTTTGTTCTGGCACAAAAATTGCCTCCCTACCAAAACAACCGTTTTGGGGAAAAATTTGGCACAAATTGTTTATCAGAATAGCATAATATATCCATATTGGTTTGGGGTAAAAATCATGCCAGAATAAACTTAAATCTGATGACTATACTTAAAGAACTGCAAAAATTTACTCCTGATTCCACCTCTTTTAGTTTTCACTGAAATAATTTTCAGGACGATAACAGTCACATTATCATCGCCTCCGCGATCATTCGCCATGTTTATAAGCGTCTGGCAAGCATCACCAGGGGGCTCGCGCAGAACAACGTCTAATATCTCTTCGGAAGACACTTTGTCACTTAAACCGTCTGAACATAATATTAACTGGTCATCTTTAAAAAACTGGCTTTCGGAAATATCCGCATCAACTGATGCTTCCACCCCAACGGCGCGTGTGAGCATGTGCTTAAACCGTTTCCCCAAACGTTCGGCTCTCGCGGGATTAATAGCTGTTTGCTCAGTAATCACATTGTGGATCACTGATAAAAGCTCAATACCGCTATTATGCACAAGGTAAATATGGCTGTCACCAACATTCGCTGTAATAAATGTATCACCGGTAAAAAAAATTAAGGACACGGTGGAACCCATGCCGGAGAGTTCTTTTTGTTCCCTTGAACACCGGTATACGCTTTCATTGGCGTAGGCTATGGCTGCAAGGAGCCTTTCAGATTCCTCAGAAAGGGAGCCTGGATGGTTGAGTGACGTTTCACTGTTTTGGGCTGCATCGTTTCCTTGGGCCATGTAATCTCGAATTGACTCTACAACCAAATTGCTGGCAATTTCACCCGCACGATGTCCTCCCATACCATCCGCGACGATATAAAGCCCCTTTTTATCATCAAGAAACAAGGAATCTTCATTGCCTTTTCGCTTTCGACCTACATCAGTAATACCCGCCGATTCAATATTTGCCATTAACAAACCCACTGCTTAGAAACGCGAATTAAAATTCTGACTTCTACCTGAAGACTTTCCATTTAGGAATAAGGACGAAAGAACTTCCACAATTATAATTTTATCTTGAATTCTTAAACTTCAATCACTCAGATTGTGATCTGTGAAATGGGAAATGGGAAGTTATACTCATGAAGGCCATAATTGGTGATTTTATATTTGATCAATGCCTTAATTCATAGGCTTAAGACATATTTCAAAATCACCAATTATGACCGTGCCAAGTATATTCCCACCCCGGTCCTTAGAGCCTGTTTGAAAAGTCTTAAATCGGCTGCAAAAGCGTGAGAGCGGTT
>JAOZRC010000841.1 GCA_029940345.1 Desulfobacterales bacterium | reverse complement strand
TAGTTTTTCAAATAAGACACATTTCAAAATCACCAATTATGACCGTGCTGAGTATGGTGAAGCGTAACCCGACAGAATGCTCCGAATTGGGTGGGATCCTATTCTATAAACGGTTCCAAGTTAATCGGGTTTTCATCCCTGCTTCGCGCAACCGTCTCACCAGAATATTCTTCTATAATTTCAAAAAGATCCCATTCATTTTTGCTCTGTGACGGTTTCTTGCCAATAGCAACATAAATCGGGTGTATACCCTGATGATCCCATTTACGCCAGTATTCCTCTCCATATAGAAGCTTGAACTTGTGGCCTTCAAACGCCTTGATCACCTTAATATGATCAAAAGAACCCGCTCGCTCAACAGCATCCGCATATTGAAAAATATTCACCCAGGCAACCGCGGCTGAATTGCCCGGTTTCTTTTCGTAAGCTTTTTCGAATTGTTCGACAAATCGCCTGGACCCTTCATACTTTTCAGACAGGCTGTGATACCAAGGCATAGACGTGATAATATTTTGCATGATCTCCGGTCCGAGGGGATGCGCCATATTTACCTCCATGAGGGGAACAACAATTGACATATTCTCCCTGAGTTTTAACTGATTGATTTGTTTAAGGCAATTGATAAAATCAACACCAAATTGGATGACAACAAGGGTGTCCGGTTTAGCCTTTTGAATCTGTAAAAGTTGAGGCATAAAATCCTTGGTTCCAAATTTCGTCGGCAAACTTAACAGGGTGGGGCACCCCAGTTCTTCAAAAACAGTTCGCATGGATTTTTCAACCGTTTGACCCCATGTTAAATCAGAATACAGATAGGCATATTTTTCCTGTTTTCCAAATGCCTCAGCCAAGGCATACGTTAAGGCTTTGGCGGTCTGGTGGGCATTATTATACCAACGAAAACAATGGCGATGAGCGCGCGACCCGGTTGTTGCATTGGAATGCGACAGGGCCGCCATGAAAACGACACCGGCCTGTTGGCATTCCTCGCACTGGGCGATGGCTGCGACTGAGCTGGATCCTCCTGTGATCATAATGGCACCTTCTTTGATCAACTCCTTGGCATTTTTACGAGCCACTTTTCCCTTGGTTTGTGTATCTTTGACTGAATAGACAATCTTTTGGCCTAGAATACCGCCTTTGGCATTCAAAATTTTAATGGCCAATTTATAGGCTTTTAATTCGTCTTCCCCTTGTTTGGCATATATTCCGGAAAGCGGTACATTAAGACCCAGTAATACGGTGTCAGCGGGAAATCCTTGTACGGTTACTAACAGGGCAAACCCAAAAAAGTATATCAAAACTCTGGCTGCCATACACGTTTTTTTCATAATAAGCTCCTTTGCTATACTCTATATTTGAAGTATCCTAAAAAGTCCTATGCTAACATTTTTAGCAATTTGGGAATAAAAAACATAATGAATCTGGTGTTATTAATCGCAAATTGCTTGAAAGCGTTAGCCCTATATATCCCAATTTTATGAGGTGATTTTAGATTGTTACATAATAAACTGCTGAATGGGAGGTTATGAAACCGATTCCGCGGACTTGGATAAGCTCTTTATCAGACCATCCCTGGGTAAGATGATCTGCTAAGAGATTCCGACGTGTGTAATTCAAGACTGTCGGTTAATACAAGGCTGGGTTGAGGAACGAAACCTGGCATTTTAAACGAAGGATAATCTGAATAAAGCTGGGTTTCGTTCCTCAACCCAGCCTACGAGCTAACCGACGGTCGTGAATTACACATGATTCCGACCTGTGCGGTTGAACTTTTCGTATTATGGAGAACCGACGCAAACTGTGGTTTGCACTCTTCTTCTAAAAATAGGAAAGTTATTTTGTCCCCATTCCTAAGTAGGTCTGTACGCCCCAAATCACGCAAAAACCTTACATCAATTTAGGCATCTTTGCAAGCTTTCTTCTATGCCTTACCGAATCTTTTTTATTGCGTGCAATCCGCGCTTGTCGGTCCTGGCCCCGATCTCTTCCGCTATTTCAATTGATACGGACTCCGATTAGGAACTCGCTAGTACAGCGATTCGGAAGTTCGTCCCCCACCTACTTGCTGTCAAAAGCTTAGGCCATCGGGCCATCGGTATGCTGGGTGGGGGAAGAACTTCCAAGTTGTAGTACTAGGCTATTGATTTTTGCAGATATAACTGATAATATTATTTACACCCTATGTGACCACGGTGATGTTCGAGAAGACAACAGTGAGTATCCGTGGCAGGATGGAAAGGGAAAAGTTCAAACTCCTTGCGAGTACAACTTCCCAAACAAGGATATATGGTACACGTATCAACGTCAACTTCCAGGTTCGCAAGTAATTGAAACGGAAAGAAGCTCAAGTTGGATGTCATGTATTTCATCTTATAAAAACTTGAATTCATTATAATTTACAATATTTTGTCACCCTGATTCTTCAACGTTGCGGTCATATTTTTCACAAATCCGCAAAGAACCTAAAAACTTTCAACCTGTGCGGTTGCTATCAAATGTAGGGTGGGCAACGTTTTATCACTCAC
>JAOZRC010000161.1 GCA_029940345.1 Desulfobacterales bacterium | reverse complement strand
AGAACCGCTCTCACGCTTTTGCAGCCGATTTAAGACTTTTCAAACAGGCTCTTAGCGTCTTTGTTGTTGGCTCATGCGAATACGGTCATTAAGAAGGCTGACTATAATATTGTTCGCTTTCACAATACGGCCGGCCAAGGTTTTAAAAAGATGTTTGGCCACATCCGGATATTTTTCTATCAGTTCAGGCAGCTTGTCGCCTGGATAACGAATAACGGTTGAACGGCCTTTGGAAACAATGGACGCTGACCGTTTTTCGTTTGTAATAGCGGCTATCTCTCCAAAATATACGTTTGGTTCGGTAATTTCAGCAATTTTTTTGCCATCCGATACAACCGCAACGGCACCTTGAACAAGCTTAAAAAAATCCTTGTCACTGTTGCCTTCCCGAATAATGACATCTTTGTCTTCATACTTCTCTCTATCCGGATTAATCAGGTAGGCGGGCAACGCCTCTTTCGTGACGGTTGTCTTTTTTGCGATCTCCTGAACCGAAGTGACTCCCTGGCGTATTTTTTCCAAACCTGCGTCTCGTAATGTAACCATACCCTCCGCTTGAGCGATTTTACGCAACTGATCCTCGGGTACTTCGGCATTGATCGCTTTGCCGACTTCATCTGTCACCGCCATAAGTTCATAGAGTCCGACACGGCCTTTATAGCCGGTACCGTTGCAGGCACCACATCCTTTGGGCCCATAAATTTTCAAATCCGGTATCTCTTCTTTTGAAAAGCCGAGTTCCTCAAGGTCTTTGGGATCATTACTATTATCGACAACCTTGCACTTGGCGCACAATCTTCGCGCCAGTCGCTGTGAAAGCACCATCGTTACTGAGGAAGCCAGCATATAGGCGGGGATTCCGATATCAATTAAGCGTCCGATTGTTGAAGGGCAGTCGTTCGTATGCAGCGTACTGAAAACCAGGTGGCCGGTCATAGCGGCTTTAATGGCGATTCCGGCGGTTCCGATATCACGGATTTCACCCACCATAATGATATCCGGGTCCTGTCGCAAAAAAGACTTCAAGGCCGCCTCAAACGTCATCCCCACCGCTTCTCGCACCAGCACTTGATTAATACCCTTGAAGTTAAATTCGACCGGGTCTTCGGCCGTTAAAATTTTAGTGTCTTCTTTATTAAGAACGCTGAGGACTGAATATAGCGTCGTCGTTTTACCACTACCTGTCGGACCGGTTACCAGCAACAGACCGTAAGGTCGAAAAATACATTTTTTTAATATTTCAAATGTTTCAGGTTCAAACCCCATTTTGGTCAAATCAACATTCAGCGCGCTCTTATCCAAAATTCGCATAACAATGCTTTCACCAAAAAGGGTCGGCAGTGTGGAGACACGGAAATCAACCGCCTTATTTTTGCCCATACGCATTTTAATGCGGCCATCCTGGGGTATACGTCGTTCAGCAATATTTAAATCCGCTAATATCTTTAAACGGGAATTAAGCGCATTCTTAATGTTTAGCGGCAGGTTCATGGCTTTAAAAAGAGAACCGTCCATACGATAGCGAACCTGGAGGGATTTTTCAAATGGTTCAATGTGAATATCGGAGACGCCTTCAGTTATTGCACGGGTTAAAATACCGTTCACCAGTTTAATGATTGGCGCATCCGAGGCGTTAAAATCATCAAAATCGTTTTCGTCGTCCATTGTACTTTGCAGTTCAATCTCATCGGCAGCCTCGGTAACCAGAGCACCGAAGTCGTCCACTGACGTCACCGGCATATCATCCTGATCATCATCTTCCACTAATTTAAAGAAGCTTTGATGTTCCTCATCGCTGATTTTATAAAACTTTTTATAGGCATCAACGATCTCTCGTTCAGTGGATGCGGCCGCAAGGATGGCTCGTCCCAACTCAGTTTGCAGCGTATCAACGGCATCCGTATCCGTTGGCTCGGTCATACACACAACAATCCCGTCGCCTTTAAACCGAACCGGGAAAGCCATGTGCTTTTTAGCCACTTCGTAAGTTAGCGTTTTAATCGCTTCAGGGTCCGGCGTTATGTCCGAAATTTTTATCACCGGAATGTTCGTTGAACGCGACAGTACGTTTACGATGGTGTCATCATCAACATAGCCCAATTTTAACAGGATGCTACTTAATTTTGTACCTTGCTTTTTCTGAATATCAAGCGCTTCTTGCAATTGATTCGACGTAATCTGTCCCTCTTTGCTCAGAATTTCGCCGATTTTCACCTTCCCAGCGCCGGATTGATCGCGAATGGTCTTTTTCAAGCTGGACTTGCCAGTTGCAATTTTTTTAGTGGGCGCTCGTTTTATTGATCTTGATTTAGCCATTATATTTATTTTTAGTCATTTTTTAATTTTCAAAAATTAAAATCAATCAAACTTGATGGTCTCGTAAAAAGCCAAAATTAAAAAAATCCAGACTCTTAACCCATTGAAATTATTATGTATTAAATGTAAAAACACTGAATTCCTGACTTTTTATGAAACCATCAAAGCTGGTGCGATTACAATATTATCCTAACCAGTGTGTTATTATATTTTCTTATATTAATATCTAAACATTCATAAATAGCAATTGTCAAGACCTTATTTTTTAGCCGTTCCTAAGGTCCTGTGTATATCTTTAATGACACGCTTTTTATTTTGGCTGCCACCCATTTGGTATTTATTGGCATCAATCAGAACGTTTTTTATTTCAATCACCAAATTTTTCGTCATTTTTTTATCTAAAACCCCCTCCAATTTATTGAGGAGATTGAGGCAAAATTCGTTAAAGGTGCTTATCAAGAATTGATTGCCTTCTTGAAATTGAGTAAAGGCTTGCATACATTCGATAATATTTTTAATATTTTGGGATGCGGATTTCCTGGGATCAAAATTATTCAATATTTTTGTTTGCATAGTCGATGTAGCCGGCTTGCATTCTTCCAAAAAAACAAATGTTTTTTCTCCCAACAGCGGTTCAAGATTTTTACGAATTACATGCAAGATATCATTATACATGGCAATAATACCCGCATAGTCATCAGTCCGATCATTAACATCCTCCTTTTTTTCAAAAGATTCTTTTTCCAGTTTGGCGATGAGTCCGGAAGCATTTAAAGAGTTAAGTAATCGATAAACGGCAAATTCATCGTAACCGCTCATTTGAATAACTTCTCTGACAGTTCGGACACCATCGTTCAATGAAAGAATACGCCATTCATTTGAATTAAGGCTAAGGGTCCCTTGCCCGCCTTTCGCCGACGCTTTAAAGATAAGCTGATCACTGGGTATCAGTTTTCTTAAAATAGGCATTTCGTCAATACGCCGAGAGCCTTCCAGGATAATTTTCATCACATTTAAATTGACTGCCACCATCCCATCAAAATTAAAACCGGCGGATTTATATTCGAAAGTGCCTTTTTTCCATAAAAACGGTTCGTATAAAATTTGTTCCACCTGTATGCTCACAAAACGGACGAGAGTTTCACGCGATATATACCCTTTTTCCACAAGGTAGTTGCCAAGGGGTAGCTTTTTTTCCTGGGCTTTGCTAAGGCATTCTTTTAATTGATCTGAAGATATAATTCCGTTGTTAACAAGCGTCTGGCTAAAGCGATCTTTTTTTCCCATTTCCTGGGCATAAATAATATTTCCCTGGTTGAATATGATTTTAATTTCGTATGGTCCGTTTTTAATTTGCACCACTCCGGTTTTGCTTTCTGAACATAAGAGCTGTAAAATACTGGAGATATGAAAGCTTTCCAGGCTGCCTTTAAGCGACATGAATTCTCCTATGGGAAATCGGTGTATGTATTTAGCAAAGGCTATTCGGAATATCCTTATCCGAATAGAGGGCATATCGGAACACGGATTCAATAAATTAAGCAGAAATTGCGAAGGATTTGGGTTCGTATTCAAGGCGCGTGTTTAGGCGCCTGACAAAATGTTCGCCCGATTACACAACGCAAAAGACAGACCCAAAGACTGGTAATTTTATTCGAGTTATTTAATTCACGTTCCTTAAGTTCAACAGTAGTTATGTCGTATCTTAATTAAAAATCGTGGCCATATGCATTTCCGGAATGGAAGCTCAAGCTTGCCGTTTTCGCCATTTGGGAACAAAGGCGAAAGCTTGCACTCCTTGGTTAGTAACGGGGACGAAATAACTTCCCCATTCCGGAGTGCAAACTTCATTTGCGATGCTGTGACGCAAACTGTGGTTTGCACTCCTCTTCTGAAAATGGGTAAGTCATTTTGTCCCCCATTCCTTACAGAAAAATCGAAATCAGATCAGGATAGTTATTCTTTTCTTTTTGTAACGACAAATTGATTATAAATCTTTGTAACACCACCAACAATGAGCAAGATACT
Organism: Desulfobacterales bacterium; assembly: GCA_029940345.1. Taxonomy (GTDB): domain Bacteria; phylum Desulfobacterota; class Desulfobacteria; order Desulfobacterales; family JAUCGF01; genus JAUCGF01. The sequence continues at coordinate 5,231 of JAOZRC010000161.1, read as the reverse complement.
GATCATGTACAAACAGAAACGCAAGAAAAAAATACCCGACGAAAAGTGCTGCCGGATTTCAGCTAATTTTTGGGGAATATATATAAACATCATAACACCGGCACATGTAAGCGCAATTCCCCAAATCAATTGAAACAGGGCGTCATAATTACGGGTCATAATTGTTGTCCTCGGTTTGAAAACAACTGCTCATTCGATAATTCTTAGAAAAACGGTTTGCGTGTTAACATTTTTTGTTTGTCTGTTTGGCATCATTCATATCAGGCTCAAAGTAGTTTATACTTTTAAAAGGAGTGCGAAAATTTTTTATGACAGCTTAAAGTAGTCAACCTGATAAATGAAAGATGCCATCAGTTTATATATTTTGCAAGAAATAAAATTTGGTCCGAGGTGCGAACAATTGATTTGTCAGCGAATCACAAGACGTTGACTTGCATGCCTAAGTTATTGGTATCAACACCATGCAATATGAAAAATCACCGCTTAGGAATGCTGATAAAATAACCAATCCATTTGGCACTTTTCTTAATCTTAAATAAAAAGGCGATTAAGATTAAAAAATTTTATTGGAGTAAGTTATTCCGTCACCGTTCCTTAATCTATTACAATCTTAATTTTATTTTACATATATCAATGCGTACTAAGTTGATATTATTCATTTAAAAGACTACCTTTAAATTCAGGTACTCGTTTTTCAAGAAAGGCATGTGTGCCCTCATAAGCGTCTTCACTTGCCATGCAAAGGGCAAAAGCGTCTGTTTCCATTTGGCATCCTGTTGTCAGGTCAACATTGGCCCCATTATTGATAACCTGTTTGGCGGCACGCAAAGAAACAGCACCTTTGCCGGAAATGATTTTTGCAGTTTTAACTACTTCTTCCATTAGTTTATCCGGAGCGCATACCTTATTGACCATGCCAATGGTCTGAGCTTCATCCGCTTTAATCATTTTACCGGTAAATATCATCTCTTTGGCTCTGTTCAAACCAATTAGGCGAGTCAGTCGCTGGGTGCCGCCAAAACCGGGAATAATTCCGAGTGTAATTTCAGGAAGACCGAAAACGGCATTTTCGGATGCGTAAACAAAATCACTGGCCAATGCTATCTCGGTGCCACCGCCGAGGGCATATCCGTTTACAGCAGCAATGACCGGTATCGGAAGATGTTGTAATTTATTAATAGTACGATGGCCCTGTGCCGAAAAAATTTTAGCTTGAAGGGCATTGAGTTTTGCCAATTCGGTGATATCCGCTCCCGCGACAAACGCTTTTTCACCACTTCCGGTTAAGATCAGAACCCGTATCGCCTCATTTGTGGAAATTTCATCCAATACATTTGAAAATTCGTTCAACAATTCGGTGCTAATTGCGTTCAGGGCTATGGGTCTGTTAAAAGTCAGCGTCGCCACCGCTTCTTCAACCTGAAAAATAATTGTGTTATACTCCATATAAATAGCCTCCGGATAATTTTTGTTTGCAATCTTTAATCTTCAGAAATAAATCATCCCAACCTTTTTGTCAAATTGAAAACAGGGAATTCTTAAGGGAATTCTTAACAGTAGTATTAATACAAATACGACTATGGCCAGTTGCTTTACGAATAACGGCATTCTATGGCAAAATGACAGCACTATACTCGTGTAGGGCATAATATGGGATTTTAATCCGTGGAGGTCAGGTTTCAGGACATCGCTGAAATGTCCTGACACCTGAAACCATAATGCAAAAAAGTATAAACTGGCACATGAAGGATGCCCTTAATTCAGTATATTCTTTTCTGGAAATCACCTAAAACACTATGATTCAATTCTGAAAATCACCAATTATAGCCTTGCTAAGTATCTAAACTTTCAGTAGCCTCTTCCATATGTAACGCTTTTAGAAGTGAAAAGAAAAATTTGGTGCTTCCGAAGTTATTGTAAAATGTGGGCTTGATCATCGTTTCGGACACTTTGAATTTAAGTTGCAACGTACCGCATTCTTTCAGATTGCGCTAGGCAGGAATCGCGGAGCGATGACGCAGTCTATAAAAATGCGGTACAATCTGGCAAATGATCGAAGTTACGATCAAGCCCTAAAATGCAATGCCATACAATATAAACAGCATACATGTTTTTTCCAAATTGATGGATTGACAAAAACTAACATTCTTATTACAAATGGACTATTAAGATTAGTTTACTATTATTCGTTTAATCTTACAAAGGAGCTATCTTTGAAAAGAATAATCACCATAACAATAATGTGCTTTCTATTTTTAGGAGTTGCCTGCGGCCAGGCGGCGGCAGATATTAACAATATTCGCGCGACAATTTATTCCTGGCAAGAGGCTTGGCAAAGTAAAGATATCAATCGATACAAATTATTTTACAGCAAAAAGTTTAAATCCGATGGATTTGAATTTCAAGGATGGATGAATAAAAAAGAAAAAATTTTTGCAATGCCCGGAACCATCTCAATTGAATTATTTGACTTGGAGATTAACACGCAAAACGACCAGATTATAGCAACTTTTATCCAGCGCTATAAAAGTGCGACGCTTTCAGATGACGGTGAAAAAAAGATCGTCTTAATTCAATCAGACGATATGTATAAAATTATTTCTGAAAAATTTGTTCCTTTAGAGAAACCCACCCCATCAGATGAAGAAAGTTTGTTTGGCGGCCAAACACACCAGGCTGAACCGAAACCGGTAAAACCATTGGTACCCAAATATCCTACTTCGCCTACTCCGATTGCCAAACGACCCGTTTCAGAATCGACGATTAATTTAACCAAACTGATGCGCGCCCCATCTCTATTGGAAACAATGCATCTGATTTCAGAAAAGGATGAACCTCGATCCATTGATATGCAAAAAGGTGAATGGCGGCAGGTTAGATCCGCTGATGGTAAGAACAGTTGGATTAACGCCCATCTGATCACCGGAGACGCTGTATTCAGTCATAAAAAAATAAGTCGTTTTACCCCAAAAGCGCCTGAACCAAAAGTTGAGGAAGCAAAACCGACCGGGATTAGGCCGGTGGATGCCCAACTGGCATCTGACAAAAGACAAACCGTTATTTCGAAAACAAGTCTGGAATGGCTCTACCTGACCCCCTCAACAGATTCCAAAAGAGTGGAGCGCTTAACTGAAGGAAAAACCTACTTAGCGGTTAAAAATCAAGGAGACTGGGTGGGGTTGCAACTTGACCAGGAGAGTATCGGCTGGACGCATCAAAAACATCTGGGTCCGGATGCAAGTGGGGTAACCCCGTCTCCTAGAACAATGTCTGCACCCACACAACCTGTTCCTGGGATAACGCCAAAACCCGCAAGCAAACCGTCCGTACTACCACCTATTCCTAAGACAACTCCCACACCCATAAGCAAGTCGTCCCAACCCCCTGTTTCACATCAACCGCCGGAAAAAGAGGCAAGATCAACCCAAACGATACAATTGGTTACCCCTAAAGTAAGCTTTGCCCGTGCATATGAAAAACCGACTATTGATTCAATAATTCTTTTTCGGCTGAAACAAGACAAACGCTACATTATAACTGATACAAAGGGAGACTGGTATCGAATTGAGGATGACAACGGTCTGACGGGTTGGGGGCATAGAACCCTGTTTATGAACAAAATTGAAACCGCCGATGTATCCGTCACCACTGATCACGAAAAAACGAAGAAACCTATCCCGGACGTAGGTGATTTGCCTCCTGAACGTACGCTAGGAAGTCAGCCCGATTTAGCTCCTGATACATTGACTTCTGATGTATTGACGCACTCGGCATCATCTTCCAAACATGTATCGACAGAAAAATCAAGTAAGCCTGCTGGTACACCGAGTCCGTTTGCAGAAGATATGGACAAAAAATCGGGGAAAACAGAATTGCCCAAAGATAAGCCGCCTCTTTTTCCGAAAGACGATGAATCGGCAATTGCACCGCAAGATGAGCCGGTTATTAATCAAAAGGGTGAGCAAAAAGAAATCAAACCGTTTGAGGACGAGACTTCTTCCGATGAAAATACTTCGCAGCTGACGATAAAAAACAGCAACCAACTGACGCCAACCTTGAGTCTTGTTCGGGTACATGCAAAACCGTCAACTGATACCCGCATCATGTTTTGGTTGACAAAAGGTAAAACTTATACGTTTACAAATAAAAAAGACGGCTGGTATCATATTCAACTCGCTGATGGCCGTACGGGTTGGGCCCATTCGGCCATTTACATGAACGGCTCACGAACAAAAAAACAGGATAACGAGAAAAGTAAGGCAGTTAGCATCAATAAAAAGATAACTTCGGTTGTTATCCTAGGCGGTGCCCATGAAAATCCCACATTGGATTCTAAAGTGACATTTCGCCTGGAAAAAGGTGAAACCTATACTGCTGAAAAAAAACAGGGTAGTTGGTATCTGATTAGAAATGCCAATGGAGATACAGGCTGGGCGCACAAGAGTCTTTTTGACGAAAGTAATCTCAAACCGATTGACGAAGCGAAGAATATGAAGCGTGTAAATGATATTCGCTTTGAAGCGATGCTGACCGGAGAAGAAAAAGTGCTTTTCTCTCTGAGCGGATTTTATCCTCCTAACGTTTTCCTGATGGAAGAAAGCCAATCGACGCTTGTTTGTGACTTTTCTGAAATTCGATCCTTAACTAACCTAAAATCCATGATTGATATCAATCAACATTTTGTTAAACGAATACGGACTGAAATGCACAAGGACGCTCTCAGAGTTTCTATTGATCTAACGCCAGGGAAAAGCTATGATGTTCGTCAGGTTTTTTTTAAAAAAGAAAATCTGTTCACATTAATATTTTCGACGAATGAAAATTAGAAAAGCCATCATAATTTGTATAATACCATTTGCATTAAATAACCGTCTGATATGAAATAAATATAAATTATCTTATTAAAAACTAATGGCAATAGGTTCCAGGTGTCAGGAATGGAAGCGAACAAGCTCGGGGCACTGAAAATAAAGGGATACATCGTATTATTTATATTTTTTCTTACCCTGATTAAATCCTGACACATGAAACCATAGCTTTTTTAGGCTTATGGTTTAGAAAATGCATGGTATAGTGGTTGTCACATGAATTGATTCTTAAAGTACCTATATTATATAGATATGGTATCAAGTCATTTGACCGGGTCTATAGTTTAATTTTCGCAAATGGTATAAATACCCTTCTTTATCTTTTATAAAAATTCGGGCATCCTTCATAAGGCAGCTAAAGTA
>JAOZRC010000840.1 GCA_029940345.1 Desulfobacterales bacterium | reverse complement strand
ACCACACTTCTTCCGTAAATGGTGGGTTCCGTTACACTCCACCCACCCTACATTAAAAAAGTGTAAACCGACAAATGAAGGATGCCGAAAATCACAAAACGAAAATCACAAATTATGGCCTTCTCAAGTATATAACACCTATTTTTTAACACAATCATTAAACATTTCTTCCATTGCAAAGCGTGCCAATTCGTCGGCAGAAACCCATTTCCCCTGATGTTTGACAAAGGAACCGAATTTAAGAATATTTTCACTTAACGGTTTTTGAGTTTCATCAAAATGGCCGGTCCATATCAATCGGCCGTTATCAACATCAATCAAGGCAACATCAAATGCAACTGATGCAGGCGATTCGACACTCATCGCTCCGCCGATACGCTCTTTAAAACGATATACGCCTCCGGCTACAACCCAATTGGCGTCAAGCTGTTGTCCGACTCGCACCAAATGTTCGCGAATTTGAACAGGATTTCTGTTTTCTGCGAAAGCTCCGGCAATAACGCTTCGAGCCTTAGTTCCGGAAATAAAGGTGTACTGAGTACACTTTTGCAGTAATGCGGTAACATTTTTGGTCATGGAATGTTCGGCCTCAGAAGAAACGTCTCCGGTGGTAAAAAATGACCCACTTAAAGGACTCCTAACATTTTTATTCTCACCGTAAACGGTGGACATATTTTTAAACGGTAGGATCAATAGGGTTCCCGCCCCTAGGGAGACGGGAAATTTTGTTATCGGTTTGGAAGTTGAACAGGCGTTTAAAATTAAAAGAGGAAGAATCAAACCTGTTCCAATTACGCTCCTGAAAATGCGGCCCCATCCTACACTTTTGTTTTCAATTTCCGTTTTTTTTTGCATAGCTCGTTTCTCTCTTTAAGGTTAGTTATCTATCAGATTCAGTCTGAAATCCCAAATCTCAAATAAATCCCAAACTACAATATCCGATAACCCAAACTGCCACTGTATTGATATGCATAGTGTAATCAGGTTGTTTGAAATTTTGTGGCTTTGTCATTGTGATGTATTTGAAATTTGGGGTTTGATCATAACTTCGGTTATTTGCCAGATTGTAACGCCTTCTTTTAGTCTGCGTCATCACTCCGCGACTCCTGCCTGGCGAAATCTGAAAGAATGCGTTACATTGCAGCCGAAATTTAAAATGGCCGAAACGATGATCAAGCCCGAAATTTGTTATTTGATTTTTGTAATTTTTTTATATCATTTGTGTTCTATTGCTAATTATGACCACAGGAATTATCAGGAAACTGCTCCTTTATAAAACACCTTTGCTGGAACGGACACCGCTAATGCGATTATCTGGCATTAACGCTTGGTCCAAGGCGCGTCCGCAAGCTTTAAAAATCGACTCAATAATATGGTGTTCATTTTCACCGTATAAAACATTGATATGCAAATTTAAGCCCCCCTGGTTAACAAACGCTCTGAAAAATTCCTTTGTCAAGCCGGTGAAGCCATTGCTGACAGCGCTCTGATCACCGGGAGTATTGTAAACCAGGAAAGGACGTTTAGATAAATCAACCGTCGCCATCGTCAAAGTTTCATCCATCGGCGTTACGGCATGTCCGTAACGGACAATGCCGTTACGATCACCCATTGCTCTATCAAACGCATTGCCTAACACCAATCCTAAATCTTCGATAGTATGATGATAGTCAACATCCAGATCCCCCTGGGCATTGACCGTCAAATCAAAAAAGCCATGGACTGCAAATAGTGTCAGCATATGGTCAAAAAATGGAATCCCGGTCGAAATATCATTATTCCCGCAGCCGTCGGCGTTCAGATCAATTCTGATTGCGGTTTCTTTCGTTCGCCGTTCAATAAGGGCCTTACGTTCCTTCTTAGGATTCATTTGATTTTCTTTTATTACTCCTTTGTAAGAGCCTGTTGGAAAAGTCTTAAATCGGCTGCAAAAGCGTGAGAACGGTTCTGATTTCCGCAAATTTCATGGCAATAGGCCGGCTATTCCCCTAAAATTTGCGAAAATCAGCCCTCGCTCTCACACTTTTTCGCTTCGATCACGACTTTCCAAACAGGCTCTAACATACTCGTCAGTCATAAGTTCGCGTAACATACTGAAATCATTGACATTTAAAAACAAGCGCAAAAATTCTAAATCCAATAAATTCAATAGGTTAGCAAAGTTTGCTTTCTAAATGGCAAAGAACTTATGACTGTCAAGTAACATAAAACAAACCAATATAAAAAATTACCTGATATATAGGGGAATTTTCCTTTTAAGTCAAGTTGGTATCCTGAATGAATACGCCTATGTTGTATTTATTTCACACAATGTTCGTATCCTGTTCACAAATCATGGCCAAGTGCAGTTCCGGAGTGGGAAAATTATGTTTTTCGCATGGGTCTGAATCCGTCGAACAGCGCTTTATATCGGCGAAAGACCGTTCCGCTCCGTTCCTCCGCTCTGCTTAACTTTCGTACTCCTTACTTGGCCATTATGGCTACCAACATAAGGCGGGACACATTCTGATCAGTTGCTCGTTACGAGGCTCT
>JAOZRC010000160.1:3857-9577 GCA_029940345.1 Desulfobacterales bacterium | reverse complement strand
AGGCGTAAGACATATTTCAAAATCACCAATTATGACCGTGCCAAGTATATTTTCATTCAGTAGGGCATAACCATCCGGATGGTATTGGCAACCAGTTCGGCATTTTCCACATGGATATTGTGATTGCTTTCCGTTGTTATCAGGTGGGTTCCATCAGACACCTGTTGCACCAATTGATCATGCGCATTGTACCACCCCTGGTCACGGCCTTTCATACTGGTCAGGACGACGGTGGGAACATCCGGCAAACGCGTACCGCGTAATTGCTCCAGACTGCTGTTAATATTTCTTAACTCCGAAATAATATTGGATGCCAGTCCACGGCTTTCTGCACTTCGAATATCTGTATCATTGACGGTCTTATAGTCTTCATGGGCCGGGTCAATGAAAACCAGGGCTGCGACCTCACCTGGATACATGGCCGCAAACATTCGGATATTGGCACCGCCAAATGAATGCCCCACCAAAACATAAGGCGGAGGAAAACCGGCGTTGTGCAATAAAGCGTGCATTTCCGTTGCGATTTGCCGTGAATCGCGAGGTTCGGGACCGGAATCCGAAGGGTCATATCCGGCGCGGTTATAACCACAAGAATGATATTCACCCAAATGGCTCTGAACCCCGATCCATACACCTGAATCTTGTCCCCATCCTGCATCCATCAGGATCGTCGGATTGCCCGAACCTGAACAATAGATTTGTAAGCCGTGACCGCCCACATCAATCTTACCTGAACCGCCGCTACTCGCGCCGCCACCACCGCCATCACTACCGCCGCCACAACTTGCAAAAAACAACATAAACAGAAAAATAAGTGCAAACTTTTTCATTCGTTTCACGCTTCGCTCCTTTTAAAATTTATTTTAAAGATGGGATCATATCCAGGGACTGTTCAACCATATAATCGACAATCCCCTGCAACCATCCGCTTCCTATTTCAGCCTCTCTGAAATCAAGTTCCTGCATCACCATAATATAATTGAGGCCATACTTTTTAATTTTACTTGCAATAATTCCTGAAAAATTATCTTTTATCTCCCGATCCCCTTCAAACGTTTTTAAGCGATGCAAGCATTGCTCAAGTTCATTGGACCGTCCGCAGAGTTCATCTTTTTGATTTAGAAGAAGTGAAGATTGATTTTCTTTAACAATTTTTTTATAGATTTCAGCCGATTCACGCATTTTTTGGGAAAAGTGTTTGAAACGCCCGATCCTTTCATCAATTGCCAGGTCAAGATTGTTCATCAAGCCTTTAAAAAGGGCGTCAGGAAACCGTTCCCCGATAAATTGTGAGCGCACCTGCAAGCACCATTGCCGCAATGCCATCAGGTTGCCGATATAGATCAGGTTATTTTTCACGGTCCGTTTAAGACCCCGGTAGAGTCCTTTAAAAAACGTCATTTCACCGCCCTTCCCGGCCCTTCCCAAAATCATCCTATCCGGCTTGAGCTGATCTTTGCGATGGATAGCGCCGGCTGCAATGATCGTTCCATAAGTGAGGCGACAGGGGCCCACCAGACCGCCCTGCCCTCCTAAAAATATCGGATGCTGATTTAACATCACGCCTTGGGGGACATCTCCGATCAGAGACGGGGTGGCTTTATCCTGATTGGGCGTATAATTAAAATGGATATAGGAACTTCCGACTTCGCTGTGGTTTTTGCGATTGGTTCCCCCCGCCATCAGACAGTCACAAAAATTGATCAGACTGCCAAGGGTGACAAACGGTAGTAAGATCGTGTGTTTTAAACCAACCGTATGAGCCGCATAGGCTTGCTCTTCCAGAATCGTGCCTTCCCGGACATGGGCGCCGGAGCCCACACTCGCTTTTTCCAGGAAAACGGCTTTTTGAAAAAAGCCGCCTTTCAGTTGTACATCAGGTCCTATTTGGCAATTATCAATTGTCACCGGCGCCTCATATCCGATATGCGAGTTATCCCAAATCAGTGTTGAAGCGCCAAATATTTTACATCCGGCATGAATGACCACGCCATTACCGGAAATCCTGTCGATATCAACATCGGCTCCGATTTCGACACTGTCAGGTTTGGGTATTTTGACGCCTTTGCGAATCAGTTGTTCGATCATCGTGATAACACCTCAGACAAATGTTGCAGGTTTCAGGTGTCAGTGTCAGGAGGTTGATACTGAAACTTGAATACTGAACACTTTTTCAGTTCATCCATTTTTCATGCCACATCTCCCACATTAAAAGCGCCCATAATCTGTATTGCTCATTGGCCTGGCCGGTTAAATGCGCCTTTATTTTACGCTCGACTTCTGACGGATTAAATACGCCTTGCCGTTGTAACCGGTCATAAGAAAGATAATCCGTCAGAAGTTCTTTAAGCTCGTGGCGCAACCAGCGATCAAGGGGAACGCCGAAACCCATTTTAGGGCGTTCAAACAATTGACGCGGCAAATAGCGGGCAAGCAACTTTTGTAACAGATACTTACCAGTTCCGTTTTGATATTTCAAGTGTTCTGGCAATTTGGCGGTGAATTCTACAATTCGATGGTCCAGCAAAGGCACTCGCACCTCTAACGCAACGGACATGCTGGCGCGATCCACTTTGGTCAACAGGGCATCCGGAAGATAGGTGCGTTGGTCTGTGTACATCAAACGGGCAAGTGTTGGCCATGTCTCCGATTGTTCAAAACAGTTTTCATAGGCGCTCGCAGGCCGCCGTCTGTTTATCAAAGTATGCAACTCCGGATCTGACCAAAGGTTGATGGTCATACGATAGATATCCTGAAGACGGTTTTTATCTAAAATACGAATCATTTTTTCCCATTTATCAGTAAAATTGGCGACTTGATAGCGTTGTGGTAAAAAACGGCGCCAAGGTGAATAACAATTCGCTATCCATTGAGATGGCAAACGGGAGAGCAGCCGGGCTAAATGTTGGCGTAGCAGAATCGGCACTTTATTAAAAACATCCGCCATAGCGGCAGTGCTATGATAACGAACATAGCCGCAGAATTGTTCATCACCGCCATCACCGGAAAGTGCAACCGTAACTTTGGAACGTGCTAACTGGGAAACCAAAAGTGTCGGAATCGCAGATGAATCCGCAAAGGGTTCATCATAAATTTCGGGAAGCTTGGGAATCAGATTTAACGCATCTTCAGGGTCGGCATATAATTCAGTGTGACGGGCGCCCAGATGACTGGCAACCTTGGCGGCCCAAGGTGCTTCGTTATACTCCGGTTCACGGAAACCGATACTGAAAGTTTGAACCGGTGTTGCGCTGACCTTTTGCATCAGCGCAACCACCATGGAAGAGTCAATGCCCCCACTGAGCAGTGCGCCCAACGGCGCATCGCTTATCAGGCGATCCGCAACGCAGCGTGTCAGCAGGTTATCCAGTTGTTCAAGCGCATCATCAGTGCGGTTTATTCTGGTCGAAGGTGTTATCGCAGGAAAATCCCAATAGCGCTTAATTTCAAGCTGGCGCCCATCAAACTGCGCATAACACCCTGGCGGCAGTTTATACGTATTTTTAAAAATTGACTTGGGCGCAGGAATGTATTGATAATGTAAAAAAAGCGGCAGCGCATCTTCATCAATATCGCGGCGAAAGGCGCTGAATTTCATCAGTGCCTTCAGTTCGGAAGCAAACAGGAGGGTTTGGCCATCAAAATAGTAATAGAGCGGTTTGATTCCCAGACGGTCACGAGCAAGCAACAGTTGCTTTTTTTCGCGGTCCCACAATGCAATGGCAAACATCCCGTTAAACCGCTCAAAACAACTCACGCCCCATTGTCGATAGGCATTGACGATCACTTCGGTGTCGGTGTCTGTCCGAAAGCGGCGTCCCTTTTGGGCCAGTGTTGTACGAAGCGTCTGAAAATTATAGACTTCGCCATTATAGGCAATTTGGGCCATTTGATCATCACTGGACATGGGTTGCTTGCCTGCCGGAGATAAATCAATCACGGCAAGACGACGATGACCCAACCCGATTCCGAACGTCGCATCAGACCATACGCCGTCAGCATCCGGTCCTCGGTGACTAAGGGCCGACACCGCTTTTTCCAGATCATTTTGGAATTGAGTGAATTTATGTGGCGTGGCAAAGCCTGCGATTCCGCACATCAGATTCGGTCTTTCAAATAAGCTTGCCGCGTTTCTTCATCAAATTTTTCGATGGCATACCGCAGCATTGTGCGAGGCATCTTTTGATAGTGCTGCTGTAGAAATCGTTTTTCAATGGTCATGTCACGCTTACCAACCTCTCTTAACATCCAACCGACCGCTTTGTGAATCAAATCGTGTTTGTCATTAATCAGAATAGCCGCAATTCGGATGGTATCTGTAAAATCATTTTGCTTAATAAAATGAAAAGTTGCAATGACGGCTATCCGGCGCGCCCAGATATTATCGGATTTTGCCAAGGTATAAAGCGGTTGCCTGTCTTTATCATAGAGGTGCAGCCCCACAATCAGGCTGGCCGAACTATCCACCAAATCCCAGTTGTTGATATGTTCAATATGGCCCAGGTAAAGTTCATATACCTGTTTTCGGATTGCATCATCGCCCTTTGAATATTTCTCATTTAGCGCTATAAGGGCAAATAGTCGTTCTTCATGAAATGATGATTTCAGGAGGATAAGAATTTCACTGATCGCAACCGATTTGAATTTTCTTACCTGTTGCCTTATCACCGGAACCGGGATTCCCAAAAACTTGTCACCCTCGCCATATTGGCCTTTGCCTGTCTTAAAGAATCGTTGAGAATGTTTGGCAATTGAACGATCACCTATTTTTAGGAGGATGGCGCTGATTTCTGTTGCAGTTGTTTCCATGAGGTTATTTTTTTTATTGATTAAAGTGAAACCCCCAGTTCTCTGAGCTTGGCTGCCAGTTGCTTGGCTCGTTGTTTTTCCCGTTCAGCTCGTTGTTTTTCCCGTTCGGCCCGTTGTTTTTCCCGTTCGGCCCGTTGTTTTTCCCGTTCGGAATGTGCCTCCGCCTGTTTACGTAAAATTGATTCCGTTTCCGCCCACTGGCGAAGTTGGCCGCTATCCTTCAACAATTCACCGGTAACAGTATCCGCAAAAATCAAATTTTGTCCCTGAGCCCTTATTTTAACTTGCATTGCCGGCAGCGATAGATATCCATCGGCATCGGGTGTTATCCGTTGCGCAAGGCCATTTACGCTACGCCATAAATAAAGGCGTATCTGTTTGCGGCGCCGTTTTTGCGGTGTGATGGGATCAATGGCAAGATACGCCGGAATATTCAGGTTGGCATACAAGTTAACATTGTTTTCCAAATCTTTGGCATGACTCTCGGGGGATGTTATTTCACCTACCAAAAGCGGCGTCGGTTCAATATCAAGATCATAGGCCGAGGGCGGCTCCTCACAAAACGGCATCAGCAGTAAATCCGGTGCAATTCGTTGTTTCACACCGAGAGCGTCCCGATACAACATGAATGCATCCATGAGAAGCATCATATCGCGCGACTCAATAATGTCCTGTAAAATTGCCATAATAAAAGCCAGTAGGCGTCCGTGCAATCCTCCTCCGGGCATCTGTTCCTCCTCGGTCTGATAGGCGTAAGGGCTCGGGTCCCAATTGTAGGTGATCTCCGGCGGAATCCAGCCCGGACGGTCAGACGGAACATTATCATCCGCCGGTTTCACAATTTTCAGCACAGTATCCGGGTACCGATCATTTCGATATAGTGTTTGTAAAGCTTCCATGTTTGCTCCCTT
>JAOZRC010000160.1:0-3757 GCA_029940345.1 Desulfobacterales bacterium | reverse complement strand
CCTTTATTTTATCCCGAAAGTAGTTTGCACTTTACCAATGAGTGCTGAACCAAAAGTTTAACATAGGCAAGCACAAAATGCTAAACCTTTGGTTCAGCACTCCTTCGAATTGTTAACCGGAAAAGGATGCCAAAAATTACATAAAGTAGATTATTTAGTCACAGTTACTTAGCCATCATTATTGTATTACGCACCTCTGCCTGATAACGCAATGATAATGATTATCTGAATGTCTATATGAGCGCCATTTTGAAAGGGCTGGTGTATCCTTAAAATAATGTGTCGGTTAAAATGTCGATATTGGGTATATTTTTACTAAATGGCATTAATCAAACGCCATATCGGTTTTCCATACTTCCCAAACCTTGCCAACGAGATCCGGGCCGGGATTCAGAGTCATTTTGCCCGGTTTCCATCCTGAAGGCGTGGCTTCTTTACCTTTGCTTTCCCTTACCAGTTGGAATGCTTGAATTTGCCGAAGCGTTTCATTTACATTTCTTCCCACCGGAGGCGTCAGAACTTCATACCCCTGAACAACCCCATCCGGATCAATTAAAAATCTTCCCCTTGTTTCAACGCCTGCATCCTCATCATAGACGCCGAAAATCGTTCCGACGCGGCCACCCGTATCTGAAAGCATGTGAAAAGGAACACCGCCGTCCACCATTTTGGAAAGTTCTTTGTCATTCCACATTTTATGAACAAACATGCTGTCAATGCTCATGGAAAGAACTTCTACACCGAGATTTTTAAACGTGGAATATTTTTCGGCAACTGCCGAAATTTCTGTTGCTCAAACAAATGTGAAATCACCCGGATAAAAACATAAAACAACCCATTGGCCTAAATAGTCGGATAGTTTAACGGAAACAAAGTTTCCCTTATAATACGCCGGCGCCACAAAATCAGGCGCTTTTTTCCCCACCTTTATCATCGTTTTAACCTCCTCTTTTATCGGTTTAGCTTCCACCGTTTCCTGTTGTTCCGTTTCACCAACAGGACCTCCGGTTGGCCTTGCACAGCCAACTTCAATCTCTTCGCCCATCGAATCCCTCCTTTTTGAAAGTCATTTTAACCTTTCGGATACACAAGCCCTTTCAAAGTGGCGCTCATAATTATTATTAAAAAGTATCCGTTCATTCCCATTCCTGAGCGGAACGGATTTCCGCTTTACATGGTGGCAACCGTGCATAAGGGTATAGCGCGGGAAGCTGTCCCGCGTTAGACTTAAAAAACCGGTGGGCAAGGGCCGTTTCATTTAACAAAGCACGTCGCTTTGCCTACTGGCCATTAATAAACCAAGTGAGTGTCAAACCGTTGCCCACCCTACATTTTATATCAACCGCACAGGTTGAAATATTCCAGTTTTCTTTCAGACGGATCACGACGCATAGATAGAACATTTGCGCACGGCCATGGCCGCCTCCTGGAGCGCTTCGGAAAATGTCGGGTGGCCGTGGATGGTGCGGGCGATGTCTTCGGAGCTGGCTCCGAATTCAATAGCCAGCACGCATTCGGCGATCATATCGGCGGCGCGCGGGCCGATGATATGCACCCCCAGGATCCGATCTGTTTTGCCATGCGCAATGAGTTTTACAAAGCCATCGGTTTCTCCCATGCAGCGGGCGCGGCCCGCGCCAGAAAAAGGATAGGTCCCCACACAATAGGGAACGCCCCGTTCTTTGACCTGCTCCTCGGTAAGTCCCACGCTGGCCACTTCGGGCCAGGTGTAAACCACTCCGGGTATGGCGTCGTAATTCACCTCGCCCGGCAAACCGGCCAGACATTCCACTGCGGCAATGCCTTCGGCCGATGCTTTGTGGGCCAACATGGGGCCGGGCGTCAGATCACCAATGGCCAGAATTGTAGGAATATTGGTGCGCATACACTCATCTGTTAACACCTGTCCGGTCTGCGGATCGGTAGCAACGCCTGCTTCCGTAAGTCCCAATCCCTGGGTCTGTGGCCGCCTTCCCACCGACACCAGGAGCTTGTCAAAGGACAACGTTTGCTTATCGCCGTTATCCGTCACAAGCTCTGTTGCCACTGACTGGCCGTCCACCTTGGCGTGCGATACTTTGGTCTTTAGATGAAACCGAAACCCCTGCTTTTTTAAAATGCGTTCAAGGGTTCGGCCAATCTGGCCATCTAATGTTGCGGCAATTTTCGGAAGCATCTCGATAACGGTCACTTCGGTTCCGAGACGCAACCACACGGAACCCAGTTCCAGGCCGATATATCCGCCGCCTACAATGCCTAGGCGCTTAGGCACGGAATCAAAACTCAATGCGTCGGTGGAATCGACAATGCGTGCGCCATCGAACTCCAGTCCCGGAACCTGAAGCGGGGTGCTGCCGGAAGCCAGCAAAATCGCTTTGGAAGCGACGATTTCGGTTTTGCCGCCATCCGAAAGCACTTCAACACGGTCCTCACCGCTAAGTCGTGCCGTTCCCCGAATAATTTGCACGCTGTTGCCTTGCAGAAGTTTGCCTACATTGGCGGTCAGTTCGTTGACGACCTGTTCTTTGCGGGCCATCATGGCAGCCAGATCAAGATGCATACGGTCTATCATCACGCCGTGATGGGCAAAATGCTCCTTTGCCAGGTGATAGTACTCACTGGAATCAAGCAGCACTTTGCTTGGAATGCAGCCGACATTCAGACACACGCCGCCGAGACGCGGCTCTTTTTCGATGCAAACCGTTTTAAAACCAAGTTGGGCCGCACGGACAGCGGCGACATAGCCGCCGGGTCCGGAGCCGATAATAATCAGATCATAGATTTCCTGGGCCGCCATGCTATACCTCCAATACAATCCGTTCGGGGTTCTCGACAAATTCTTTAATACGTTTCAAAAAAGTGACCGCGCCTTTGCCATCCACAATCCGGTGGTCATAGCTTAAAGCCACATACATCATAGGCCGGATAACGATCTCATCGTCAATAACCACCGGTCTTTTTTCGATTTTGTGCATACCGAGGATGCCGCTCTGGGGCGTGTTGAGAATCGGTGTGCTTAACAGAGATCCATAAACGCCGCCGTTACTCACCGTAAACGTACCGCCTTCCAGATCAGCCAGTTCCAGGCGGTTGTCCTTGATTTTGGCCACCAAATCGACAATAGCCTGTTCGATGCCGGCAAAGCTCAATTTTTCGGCATTACGGATTACCGGCACAACCAGACCGCGCTTCGCACCAATGGCAACGCCGATGTGCTGGTAGTTGTGGTAAATAAAATCATTTCCATCAATATAAGCGTTGATCTCAGGAATCTCTTTCAACGCTTCGACACAGGCTTTGATGAAAAATGACATAAAACCCAGGGAAACATCATGTTTTTTCAGAAATTGCTCTTTATAGGCGGTGCGAAGCGCCATCGCGCGGCTCATATCGATTTCGTTGAAAGTGGTCAGCATCGCGGTGTTTCGTTTGGATTCCAGTAGCCGCTCCGCAATGCGCTTGCGAATGGGCGTCATGGGTTTGCGCACCACGGCTTCGGCTGACGGTACGCTTTGCAGTGTAGCTGCTGCGGGTTGCGGTGATGGTTCGGGCGATGGTGCCGCCGCAATTTTCTCAAGATGGAGCAGGACATCTCCCTTCGTAAGCCGGCCATCAGGTCCGGAACCCTTGATAGCGGTAACATCAATATTTTTTTCAGAGATCAGACGGCGCACGGAAGGTGACAGCGGGCTATCCGACGGTCCTTCCAAAGTAACGGATGGCAACGGCTTGGCCGGTGCCGATACATCGGTTTGAG
>JAOZRC010000839.1 GCA_029940345.1 Desulfobacterales bacterium | reverse complement strand
TTGGTCAGCATTTCAACAGCTACATTGACCCGCTTTCTCTGCCCGCCACTTAAAAGGGATATCATTCGTTTACGGACCGCTTTATCCGCTAAACCGAAGATCGACAGGATATTTTCCACATTGCTGTTAATTTCATTTTTTAAACCTTTACGGCCTAACCTTAGTCGGGCGGCGTAATGTAAACAACTTTCAATTGTTAAATCCGAAAACACATGGTCATCCTGAGGTACATATCCGACTATTGCACGATAAGCAGGCACGTTTTGGAAAATTGATTTATTATAAATTCTGATATCACCGGAGGTTGGGTGATAATAGGCGCTTAACGCCTTAATGAGGGTCGTTTTGCCTGATCCGCTGGGGCCGATAATACCAACAAAATCGCCCGGCTTGACGACAAAAGAAACGTCATGTAAAATCAGCTTGTGTTTTTTGGTTAAGCCAAGATTAAGTACTTCAAGATGGTCAAAATTCTTTTTATAATAAGTAAGGTGGTCAGAATGGAATAATATTTTAACGTTACCTGCAATGATATGGTCGCCGGGGAGAATTTTCTTTTTAGGGGAAATCGGTTGGCCTCGGTGCCAGGTGCCATTTTGGCTGTTTAAATCACGAATTTCAAAACATCCGTTTTTTTTATTAATCTCAATATGTCGCCTGGAAATGGTAGGATCGTTTATTACCAAGTCATTGTTAATACCCCGACCTATCTTAAAGGAGTTTCGGTTTATCTTAAAAATTTGTTGGCTGGGTTGAAATTCCGAGGCGTTGTATTGGAAATGAATAGCATGAGGATTTCCGAAGCTTATAATGTCTTCTTGGGAAAGGACATGCTCACGAATCCGTTGACTATTTATATAAACACCATTTTGAGAATTAAGGTCTTCGATTGTATAGCATTGATCTGAAAACCTGATTTGGGCATGAACTTTGGAAACATAATCAAATGCTAAAACTATTTGACAACCTTCCGGATTTCTGCCGATATACAGACCATTTTCCGAAATTGCACACCACGGATAATATATTTCAGGCGATAGTGTAACCAGATAAGGCATTTTAAAAAGGCGCGATTAAGAAGGTCAAATTAAATGATAAAAATGACGTAAGCGCAGCAAAAATATTACGATGAAGAGAATTAACCCTGAACAATCGGCTTTCACGGATAAATCGTTAAAACCGGTTGTATTCTATGTAATGCGTTACTTTAAACGCTTAAAGAGGTAGATTTATTCGTTATTCTGACAGTCCGCAATTCTTTTATGACACAATGCCCAGAGGGCATAACTAAGCATGAACTTGATCTGAAAAAACCAACGCTGTACGCGTTCCCACGCGGAAGCATGGAAACAGGAAACCGACGTTTTTAGACAAATAAATTGTAATTATATATTATTTCAATGTGTTAAATATAATTTTCGGACTGTCAGTACGATATATTAATTGATTTTAGTGCAATTCGGCTGTTCAGTTTGCAGGATCTTCCTTATCCTTGTCAAAATAAGGATTGTTCTGCTCATTCGGTGGAATCCAATCTTCAAGATTTTTAATTATTCTCTTGATCTGGTCCGTGTTCCTTGGGATTTCTACTGCTTCAAACTCTGCATTGGAATAATTAACTTTGCCTTCATATTTAATTCCTATTTTTAAGTTATGCTTTTCCCCATCCGGCTCAATATAGGCACGAAAAGTCAGCACATAATCACGGTTATTGATATCGTGAATTTGCTCTACCACTTGGGAAAAATATTGTGTGTTATCATCTTTCCAATACTTGCCTAGGCTAATTTCTGAAAGGCTTTCTAAACTCTTTAAATATTTGTGATCTATTTTGCTGTAACATACGGCATAGATGGGAACAATAAAACGTTCGATACGGGCCATAATATTTTCTATCGCAACTTTGCTGCCTTCATCCTTGCCATCGGAAAAAATAATTACGGAGTTGCCCACAAGATAGTTCATACTGCCGTCAGCACCAAGAGCGGTGGAATCAGTCCCAGAAGAAGCGGCGCACATTTCATACGCACGATTAATGGCATCATACAAATGTGTGTTTTCACCATCGGGTTTGCTATCCGAAAGCCTCATCAAAATATTACCTGCATTATCATCAAAGTCCGAAATGATACTTACTTCATCTTTGGCGCTGATAATAGCGATCTGATCCGAAGGTTTTTTAAATTTGATGAATTTGGTTATCGCATTGATTGAATCTTTAAAAGGTTTACCTGCCATTGTCTTGCTGCAGTCTAAAACAATTACGGTTCTGAATCCTTCCCGGCGTTCCCGTCGGGTATGAATATAATACTGTCTTTTGAAAGGATCATATACGCGTCCCTTAACCATAAGAGCAATGTTCATTTCGTTGATATTTACCAGCGGATTTTTATTAAGATCAAAAGTTCTGAAATAGCATTGAACAAACGGATAAAATAAAGAATTTACTTTGTAAATTTTAAAGGCGAAATTTTTACTTGCCACCTGTGCGTTTGCAAGTGATGATATCATCACGATAAAAATGAAAATAATACA
>JAOZRC010000838.1 GCA_029940345.1 Desulfobacterales bacterium | reverse complement strand
ACCGTTCTCACGCTTTTGCAGCCGATTTAAGACTTTTCAAACAGGCTCTAAGGAACGGGGATGGAATAACTTCCCTGTTCCAGAGTGCAAACCACAATTTGCGATGCTGTGACGCAAACTGTGATTTGCACTCCTCTTCTGCAAATGGGTAAGTTATTTTGTCCCCATTCCTATGATTGGTGTAAACAGACAATGGCCATTTTTACGGAAAGCGCGTAATCGTCATATTGGGATTTTGCATCCATTGGTCAAATTTGCGCCTGAGCCAGCGTTTGAAATGAAACCGTGTGGGTGGAAAAAGCAGTAAAAGACCGGTGATATCGGTCAGCAGGCCCGGTGTGAGCAGAACGATGCCGGCAACGAAAATAATCACCGCGTCGATGACGTCTTCCGCTGGCGTCAGCCCCTGTTGAAGCTGGGAACGGACCCGCAGCATGGTTTGCATTCCTTGAGTACGGGCCAGCCAGGCACCGGTAAAACCGGTCAGAATCACTAGTGCAACCGTATTCAAAGCGCCCATAGCAGAGCCGATTTCTATCAAAAGCCACAATTCTAAAACCGGAATCAATGTAAAGGCAAGAAAAAGTTTAAATAGCATATCTGCAAGCATCCTTTATTAATGTTCTGTTCCTTCCAATATGCCCATTATCCTGATACGTGTCAAGCTTCCGTATTTCAGATCGTCTCCCAGCACTATCAAATTAATGATTGCAATTATTACAAATTATGCTTATAAGCCCATTTTTTATGCAATGGTGTCATTGAATGACTTTGCAATGTCGAGTAAGGATAAAAAATGCTCGGAACAATCGTTAATACCTTGGCAATTATCGTAGGAAGCCTGATCGGACTGATTTTCAAGGGCGGAATCCCTGAAAAATATAGTCAGACGTTGATGCATTCTATCGGCCTTGCGGTTATTCTTATCGGTTTAAAAGGAGCGATGCAAACTGACGCACTTTTGATAGTTATTATCAGCCTTGCCATCGGGAGTGTGATCGGAGAGTATTTGAAAATAGAAGATCGGCTCGAATGGTTGGGAAAACAGATTGGCCGGCGGATGTTTGAAAAAGAAGGCGCAATCGCCGAAGGGTTTGTGACAACCACCTTGCTTTTTTGCGTGGGTGCCATGGCCATCGTCGGTTCTATGGAAAGCGGACTTTCCGGAAACCATCAGACGCTATATGCAAAAGCGGTTCTTGACGGCATCGCTTCCATTATATTTGCATCCTCCCTCGGAATCGGCGTGCTGTTTTCCGCTGTTTCCGTTTTTATATACCAAGGCCTGATCACCCTAACCGCCAGCCATGTTAAACAGTTTCTGACGCCTGATGTTGTTTCCCAGATGTCGGCTGCCGGAGGTCTTCTGATAGTGGCGATCGGTATCGGTCTGTTGGAGATTAAAAAGCTAAGAATTGGGAATATGCTGCCAGCTATTTTTATCCCGCTGATCTATGATATGCTGAAACATGTGCTTGCCCTGTTTTAGGGTGGGTTTTGGGGCGTCTGATGTCTTGACATTTAGCAACTTTTCCTTTAGTAATAGGGATGAAATAATTTCCCCATTTTCAAAATAAAAAGAGGAGTGCAAACTTCAGTTCGCCTTGCTGGCAACACAAGCTGAAGCTTGCACTCCGAATGGGGAAGTTATTTCGTTCCCGATTCTTATATAAAATGATACTTTAAACTTTCGGAGAAAATCATGCGTCAGGTGCGGAAATCAAACGCTAACATACCGCCTTTAAAAATGAAAGGCGTGGGTGACAGCCTGTGGGTCACGCTGGATCCGACCCAGCGCGTCGAATTGTTACAAAATGAACTTGATATTCTCTTCAAGCCACTAAAAAACCTTTCCAAGGATGTCCGTGTCATTTTAGATCCCGGCCAACCGGATGGATATGATGATCTGATAGACACATTGGGGAAATATTTAAAAAAACATTTTAAAGTCAAAGCGGTTATTCCGCCGCCGCCCAATCGGCCGATCAATCAAGGGCGAATTCGGCAACGGGATATGAATCGCTATTGGCATAATTACAGCAGTGACGCCCTGATTCTGGCCGGTCGCGTTCGTTCCGGACAAAAAGTGACCACGCCAAGGCATCTTCTGATCATGGGGGACGTTAATCCGGGAGCGGAAGTTTCGGCCGGGGGCGATATTATCGTGCTGGGCAGTTTATGCGGCACGGCCTTTGCCGGCCAGCCGGATAATCCGCATGTGATTATATTGGCTTTGGATTTCAGGCCGACGCAAATCCAGATCGGCAAATTTGTGGCCGCCGGCGTACACTCTGAACCTACCTATAAAGCCGAATTCGCGCATGTTGAAGATAGCGCGATCGTTGTGGAAGACTATCTGGAAGCCAATCCGTTTAAACGTCTGGTTTGGCCCCAGGTGCGTTAGGAACGGGGCGGTTAAATTATCGTACAGCCTGAAAAAGGCTCCTTGCATGATAGGAACTGCGTACAAAAGGGCCGCTGGCAACTTGTTTAAAACCGATTTCAAGGGCGGTTTGCTTCCAATTGTCGGCTACCA
>JAOZRC010000837.1 GCA_029940345.1 Desulfobacterales bacterium | reverse complement strand
CCCTTATCATCCCGCCAGTTATGGTAGGTTTGTTCGATTTTTTCTATATCTTCCGGGGCAAACTCACGATGAACTCTGTCTTTCATAAAGCCCATTTGAGAAGCATCAATAAACAGGTTTTCTCCTTGCCATGCCTGTTTACCACGGCGGAATATCCAGATAGTTGCGGGAATGTCGGTATTGTAAAAAAGCTGTTTGGGCAGAGCGACAATACAATTCCTACCAATCTTTCCGGCATTGTAATATTTATTCGTTTTGATTTTAAAGAGAGCTTGCTAATATCAATTGAAATTAGCGCCCAAATGCCATTTTGATAATCTGGGTTTGTTTTATGTACATCAATATCTGATGGTGTAAGAATTGGCTCAGAGTCAATAAGCATACCTTCAATATGACATTCAGCGGCTTCTTGAGCCATATTTATTGTTTCCTCAATTGTTGAACCCGCTGAAAAGCAACCAGGTATGTCAGGAAAAGTAACACCATAATCGGAGTCTGAGTCTTTATGTATAACTACTGGGTATTGCATAATTTACCTCCAATTCCATCCAGCTTGCCGAAAAATGTTTCGTAAAGTTCCAACAGGAATATCCTTTTTGGGGTGTGGAACAGTTACTTTTCCTCATGTGTGTTTTATACATACCTATTTAATTAGTGTCAAGATTGAGATGCAATTTGTCAATGGATAAAGAGCGAGCCATGATTATCAGATACCATCTGATGTTTTGCCGATTTTTCAAGATTTTTTTAATTATACGCCTGACAATGAGAAACCATAACCCAGTGGGGCTTTCTGTAGGCGTTCTGATTATTAATGCTACAAAGCTAAAGGAGGATATAAAATTCATAGTATATCTCCGAACGATAACACGTTGACATTGATTATCTAAACGACTAAAAAACTGCTATGAAATTATTAAACAAATATCTGGAAGCAGGCATTATCGTAATGCGGATATTCAGGTGGGACCTGCAGCTCCATTTCTTCTGGGGCTTTATCCTGACCCTGCTCGGCGTATTCTGGCTGCCACTATATGATGCAGGAGTTGCGGTTACCGTGATAAAGGTGGGTTGTGGGTTGGGTTGGGGTTGTGGGTTGTGGGTTGGGGTCGGGCCAAGCTAAAACATTGTTATTTCATTAAAACCATGATGATAATTGGCGTTTTCAGTGGCAATATGGTCTTTTTTGCCATTGAAAAGAGCGTTATAGGGTACGGGCGTTCATGTAACGTAATCATTTATCCCCCGCCTGATTCGTTCCTTCCATCAGTTTTTCCTTGTTTTATTAACGCCATAATGCTCTTTCAGGCTGTGAAAAACTGATTAAGGACTATAATTTGCTATTATTTAATTTTAAATTAGATAGTTAGCATGGCCCGTCCCCAATTCCCCAATTCCCAATTCTCCAATTCTCCAATTCTATCAATTCTCACCACCTGATATGATGTCTGTCAGCTCCCGATATTTTTCAAACTTACTTTCTTAAAACCGCCTTTTGGCCCTCTAAAAAGTGCTTATAGGGCTGATTTGGCGTAATTTTATTATCGATATCTATTAATTCCAATTTGTTATCTTGGCCCGACCCCATTCCCCATTCCCAGCCATTCCCCATTCCCACCATTCCTATTGATCACACTGATCGCCTGGATCGGTGCGCTGTTAGTGGCCAAACTTCTTCGCATGACCGTTATCAAGGGTCCGGCCACGCCTTTTGTCATGGAGCTTCCGCCGTACCGCCTGCCCACTTTCAAAGGACTCGCTATCCACACCTGGGAACGCACCTGGCAATATATTAAAAAAGCCGGCACCATCATTCTCGGAATTTCCATTGTCCTGTGGGCCATGATGACCTTTCCCGGACTTCCGGATGAGGAAAGCCAGAAGTTTGAAAGCATGCGCAATGAATTGAAGGCCGCGGTTCTTCCCGCAGTACTCACGGAAGCAGATTCGGTCATTGATGAAAAAACGTCTGAATTAGGATTCGTAGGATTGCCGGATTTTAGGATTAAAACAAGCCTACAATCATTTAATCCAAACAATCCTAATTCTGACAATGGATAAAAGATTTAATTAGTACACAGGAAATATGTAATAAAATGTCAGAATTAGGATTCGTAGGATATTTGGATTATAGGATTAAAACAATCCGGCCATTATTTAATCCTACAAATCTTAATTCTGACAATGGATAAAACATGTAATCTGATACACGGGGAATATGGAAAATGAAAAAAAAGGAACCGCCGCAAACGACCGAAAAGTTTTGCCCTATATGGGAAATTCCCTCTTTCCTTAAATGTCCGCTAATCGGCGCTTGCCTGACGATTGGTGAACATGAAAAAATTCTTAGAAAAGCGGGTTATCCGGTTAAACGCCTGAGCGCCTATAAACTTCATCAAAGGATTATCGGTCGTATGGACACTGAAAATTTCATCTCCTTGAAAGTGGATCGCATCCTGAAACATAAATATCGCACTGATTTGGCTGCATCAGGCACTCTTGATGATGATGAATTCAGGAAAATCTGGCGTCTGCGCAATAAA
>JAOZRC010000836.1 GCA_029940345.1 Desulfobacterales bacterium | reverse complement strand
ATTGGAAATCAGCGCAATTAATGCCGACTGCGAGTACAAAAAGCCTGAAAATAAAGATGCCGCAAGCTTACGCGAGGCTGTCAGGACAATCGTTTTTGAAATGAAAACGCCAGAGACTGAGGACATGCAAGATGTCTAAAACTTATCTGATTCGTCTTTATTTCCAAAACGCCATGCACATCGGCGCGGCAAGCCCCGGTATAGGACTGGAAGGCACGGACGGCATGATCATCCATTCAGACACCTTGTGGGCGGCGTTGTGCAATAACTGGGCGATTGCGCGTAAAGTCGGCAAGGTTGCATTCGATGATTTTCTGGATGCGTTTGTTACCGGCAATCCTCTGTTTCAAATATCATCAGGATTTCCATTGACTGACAAGGGCTATTATTGGCTGCCCAAACCGCTTTCCGAGCCATTTCCGTTTACTTCTGATTGTCAATGTCAGGATGATATGCGGCAGGATTACGGCAAAGCGATTAAGCGTAAAAATTTGCTGCGCCTTGATCATTTTATTGGCTGGCTGAATTTCGATGATGAAATTGATCTGGAAACGGCGCAAGATGACATAACCGCCGGTAATGCCGTAGATGAAGTACGCCCGCACAACACTTTGGATCGCACGTCAATGGCCGCACAGATATATCATTCCGGCTCTACCTATTTTGATAAAGGTAAAGCCGGCGTTTATTTTTTGCTGCGCACTGACGATCCGGATGTTGCCGGCGTAATTTCAGATTTGCTGGATATTATCAAAAACAGTGCCGGTATCGGAGGCAATCGCAGTATCGGTTTAGGTGCGATTGAACACGTCGATCCAATGGAGGAAGTTGACGCCAGCTGGAGTTTTCTGAATGATAATTCCGGTAAAAACGCCTATTGCACCCTGTCAATTTATCATCCGAAGCCCGCTGAAAATTTCGTGCAAGGCTCGGTGGCTTATAATCTGATTTTACGCAAGGGCTGGACCGGTTCCCTGAGCGTGGGTTCTCAGGTAAAACGGCAAACGGTTTATATGTTTGCCGAAGGCAGCGTGTTCACTGATGAGCCGCAAGGGCATCTGGTGGATTTGTCCCCTACACAAACCCCTGACAATGAACCATATCCGCATCCGATTTGGCGTTATGGCTACGCCTTTACGGTTCCGATTAAGATTCAACAGGAGAAAGCAACCCATGAATGATCTGTTTCAAAGCGCCGTTATTGAATTGACAACCCTAAGCCCGCTGTTTATCAAAGGCAAGGATATGGATTACGGCGAGGGAATGCTCAAAGGTGTTGACGAACAAAACAAACCTTGCATCTATTTGATCGATAACGATTCCTTGTGCGAATATATTGTTGCTAAAGGTAAAATTGATGATTATGTGCGCTATTTTGTAAGAGATGAAGACGCCGGATATAACGATGCGGATGGCTTCGCGCAATTTAAAGAATTTGAAATCAGTGATGATGATTTAAGAGGTTTGGAGTCGCTATCTTCTAAAAAAGAAATCAGTGTGCAACGGCCAAACCGAACCTATTGCTTTGGCGGCAAAGAGTTTAAAAACTATTTAAAAAACAAGTTTAATCACAAATATACCGATGAGTACGATCAATATAAGGATAAGTCGCTTCAATATTTTCTTAAATTCCATAATATTTTGCCGCGCACTGCCGCTGAATTTAAAAGTTTGGCTAACGGTATAACACGCTTGCCAGACTCTTGGGGAAATAAAAGCTTTGTCAGAAATGCGCTAGACCAACCCTTTGTCCCCGGTTCATCCATAAAAGGTGCTATTCGCAACGCAATATTATGGAAAATAATGAAAAGCAAAAAAGGGTGGCTTAACAATTTTATCAGAACCAATATAGAAGCGGCAGGAAATAATTTCGCAAGAAGGAAAGTGCTAAAAGAAAAATTCAGCGTGGAAAAAGAATATCAAAATATGACGCTGCCCCAACAAAGTTTTATCAGGCCGGCCGATGCTTTTCAAGATGAGCGTTGGTCATCCGCT
Source organism: Desulfobacterales bacterium (assembly GCA_029940345.1). GTDB lineage: Bacteria > Desulfobacterota > Desulfobacteria > Desulfobacterales > JAUCGF01 > JAUCGF01. The sequence goes on along the minus strand of JAOZRC010000836.1, from coordinate 552 downwards.
AATGAAGAAACCCTGCGCGATTTTTTCAGAATCGTCAAAGTCAGTGACGGTTATCTGTGTGCCGATGTTTTTCCGGAACAGCCTGCCATTGTTGCTGTCTGCGTACAGAATAATCAGGTCTATCGCAAGAAATTCCAGGCGAAATTGGAATGCCTCCCATCGGAAAGTAAGGTGCGTTTTCGCCTGTCAATCGACAACAAAATGGCAGAGTGTTTTTTCGGGACGCAGCCGCCGGAATATCTGACCAGCGTACATGTCTTGCTAAAAACTGTGCATGAATTTTTTAGTGCGGTTTGGAAGGAGGAATGCAGTTTTTTTGAAAATAAACAACCGAGTACCCTTCCTGGACAAACGCCTGCGGATGTCAGCAAAACAGCAGAATTTTACCATGCGCACATAAAAAAAATCGAAGCATATCGCCATGCTTTTTTTGCTATACATGAAATCTCTGAACTTGTACAAAAATTTCCTGAAATGGAAGAAATAAAATTGCCGATAAAAAGAAACAACGAAGGAAAAATTGTCATCAATATTGACAAAATTTCCCATCTG
>JAOZRC010000835.1 GCA_029940345.1 Desulfobacterales bacterium | reverse complement strand
CCAGGGTCATATACAAACATGCGTTAAGAAATGTCCTCATTCCTGTGGTCACAATAGCCGGTCTCCAGTTTGGTGAACTCATTGCATTTTCCATTGTAACAGAGACTATTTTTCAGTGGCCTGGAATGGGAAATCTGCTTCTCATATCCATATACGAATCGGACCAGCCTGTTATTGTTACATATATTATGCTGGCAGCAACAATAATAATTATAATCAATATCCTTGTGGATATTATGTATGCATTCTTAAATCCAAAAATCAGATATGAATAACAGATTTGCCAAATCAAAACTTTTAAACAATTTCCTTCATGATCCCAGCGCCATAATTGGAAGCTTCCTTCTGGTGCTGCTCATATCAGCAGCTCTTTTTGCCCCGCTCATTGCGCCCCAGAACCCCTATGACCTTAAGAAAATAAGCCTTGATAATTTTCTTCTTCCCCCCATCTGGATGGATGGCGGGAAAGCCCCATTTCTCCTTGGAACAGACGATCAGGGGAGGGGAATATTCAGCACCATCCTCTTTGGGTGCAGAACATCTCTTCTTGTGGGATTCAGTGTTGTTACACTTGCCGGATCATTTGGAGTATTCATGGGGCTCATGGCAGGATACTATGGTGGTAAAATAGATGCGGTGGTAATGAGGCTTGCCGATATTTTATTTTCTTTTTCAACCACTCTCCTTGCATTTCTCCTCATAGGAATATTCCGTGAAGGAGGACTGGTCGTAGTAATATTCGCTATATGTATTGCGGACTGGGTCAGATATGCGCGAACCATGCGGGGAAGTGTTCTTGAAATCAAAGAGGAATCTTATATCATGGCAGCCCATGCTTCGGGAGCCAGTGATTTCAGGGTCATCTTCAGATATCTCATGCCCAATGCAATTGCACCTGTATTTGTTGTTATTGCAGTCGATCTTGCCGTTGTAATCATGCTGGAAGCCACTTTGAGTTTTCTTGGCGTGGGTGTATCCCTTACAGAGCCATCCCTTGGCATGATGATCGCCATAGGCAAAAACTACATATACGCAGGAATGTGGTGGCTGGTCGTCTTTCCCGGTGTAGCACTTATTCTTCTTGTAATTGCCATAAACCTGTTTGCGGACTGGCTCAGGGAAGCTTTGAATCCCAAAATCAATCGCTAATCCGGCAGCGCCTTCGTAACCGTTCACTCCCCCCAATTAAAAAGAGATAGGTTTAGGAACAACCCTCTTGCGACCAAATGTTACGGTCAGAGCAATATAATCCCATGGATCCGGATTCCGCCGCAGACATGTCTCTATGACGCGCAACAATGCTGCGTATGCACGGCTGCCTTCGGAATTGCGAGTGCCAAAGCTGATTCTCCGAGAAATCACGGCATGCCTCAGAGCGCGTTCAGCCTCGTTATTCGTTGCCGGAAGCCCAGGATTTCAGACTGACGCCACCACCGCATCCTGATCGTTGAGAATCACACGAGCTAACGCTCTTAATTCAGGATGATCTGATTTCGAACCCAGGTTGCAGACTCTTTTAAGTCGGGCGAGCATCCAGGGCTGTTCAGATCTGCCTAACCCCCTCGCAATTCATGATATTTTTTTAATGTTCATACAGTTACCAAAAAGCTCTATCAGTTAAAGATTGATGAGATTTATGGCCACATCGCCCATGCGGAGCGGCAGATCGATCAGATTCGCCGAAGAGTGATTAAGGGCGAAACGATTCCCCATAATGAAAAAGTGTTCTCTATTTTTGAAGAACACACTAAATGGATAGTCAAAGGCAAAGCAGGCGTACGCCAGGAATTAGGCCTGATAATCTGTGTTATCAAAGATCAGTTCGGATTTATCCCACATCATCGGGTTATGGAAGATGAATCCGATGTTCTGATCGCCGTACCGATCATTACTGTCATTGCCCGCTTGAATGCTCGAAGCAATTTTGACCGTTTTCAGGCCTTAGATGTCTTAATTGTCGATCCGTCTACGGCAATTGTCAATCTACTTGATCATTTTGTGCGATCTCCGGCTGCGGCATCTTTGGTAGTCCCTGCAAAACAGTGCAGGTGGTGTCAAACGAAACCATAATCCCACGTAACCCATTGATTTTACAGAGTCGCAGTTTTGGGAAATAGGATGTAACCTATTGATTTTATTGACCCGCACTATTTTGTAGGGACTACCGAAATCTTACCGCTGCGTTTGCTTTAACCTGTGCGGCGGCTCTGATTCTTTATCGAAGCGGAACTCAGTATCCCTATATTGTGCTGTTTTCCCTTGCGGTCGGTTCTGCTGCCGGATATTGGGTGGCCAGGCGAATCACCATGATCCAGATTCCGGCCATGGTTGCCTTCCAGCATGGCGCCGGAGGGGTTGCCGCTTTTTCACTTTCCCTTGCCGAACTGATGCGGGGAACTCTGCACCTTGGAATGATAAATGAAATTTCAGGTCTCTTCGGACTGGCCATCGGGTCGCTGACTTTCAGCGGTAGCATGATCGCCGGCGGAAAGCTGTCTGGCAAGCTCGGACAAACCCCACGCATACTTCCGAAACACACCTCGCTTGTCATGCTAAACC
>JAOZRC010000159.1 GCA_029940345.1 Desulfobacterales bacterium | reverse complement strand
CGCCTACATTACCGGTATTCATGAATTTATCTGCGATACGTCGGATCCCTTTCCCAAAGGCTTTTTGTTATAAATATGCAGGCGTCCTTTGATTTTCGGCCGGGATGAAATTTATCGACCTGTGCGGTTAAAATAAAGCATTCCTTTCTATCATATAGAAATATTTATTTTGTTATTGATATGATATGCTCCAAGATACTATCAGTTGTTTCAAAATGTGTTTGAATACCTATTTAGTAAAATGAAATAAAGATGTGACTTTCGATATCCAAAAAGGCGAAACTGTGATTTATTTGGGGCCTTCTGGATGCGGCAAAACCACTACATTACGGCTTACTAACCGGCTCGAATCGATCACGCGTGGCACTGTTAAGATGAACGGCCAGGATGTGATGGAGATGGACACCGTGCAGTTGCGGCGCCAGATGGGGTATGTTATCCAGGACATCGGCCTGTTTCCGAATAAAACCATTGCTGATAATATTGCCGTGGTTCCCAAGCTCCTGAATTGGGAACATAAAAAAATTGCAGAGCGTGTGGATGAGCTTTTAACCATGGTGCGCCTTGATCCGGATATCTTCCGGTCGCGCTATCCGGCTGAACTGTCAGGCGGGCAGCAGCAACGTGTGGGCGTGACGCGCGGACTGGCCGCGGATCCGGAGATTGTTATGATGGACGAGCCGTTTGGTGCTATAGACCTCATCAACCGCGAGCAAATTCAGGATGAATTTCTTAGGCTGCAAGAACGGAACAGTATCTGCTTCCGGCGTTGGCCAAAGCATTGTTGGAAAAAGCGGGCTTTGAAGTCGAAGTCAAGAGCGGTTTAGTCCGAAAATCGCTTGAACAGGGCGAAATTGATTTTTACTATGAATATACCGGCACCGCCTATACAACTTTTTTCAAGCAAAAAGACGCTACCGATATGCAGGAATTGAACAAACGCGTGGACGTTGGGCATGAGGCTGAAGCTAAGGTGGCGCAGGATTGGCTGAAGTCAAAGGCACTGCTTAAATAATCTCATTTTTTTCAACAGAAAAGCCTGATCTGCAAGATCAAGCTTTTCTTAGCCCCTTTGGTTTGTAAATTAAATCCTTTACTCTACAAAAATCCTGCCAAAATTAGACGTTGTCAAAGAATCATCCCGATACATCCCCAAACCGATTTTTTGGATTGATTCCATCCCTCTTTCATCGTAAACTGGCATATCAATCTCAGGCGCGTCATTCGGATCAGTCTCTTGGGCAATCTGAATCGCTCTTTCCAGTTTGGCAAAGGAAAAATCAATCAGATGGCGTAAAAAAGCGAAAGGATGGCGCATCATGTGAAACCCGTATTTCAGCGCCAAAGCATGACCGTTGCGCGTGTCTTCAAAGGCTTTTGGAGTGAGATGCTCTTCATTGGTTGTCGCGCAACTCTGGAACGACGGTATGTCTAAAATCATATTTAGATGCGCCATCAGGATGTTTAATAAATTATGGCTTTTCAAACCGTAATTGGGGTTATAGTCGAAGCGCGGGTCGGCGATAGTCGGAAAGCCGGCGTGAATAGCCGTAATGCCTGGATTAAGCAGTTGTGAGGCGCATAAGCCAAATAACACTTCGGCGTGTGTCATTGACAATACACCGCTATAACAAAACGGAGCGCTGATTGCGGCCATAGGCATGGCTGAAATGAAAATAGGCAACCCCGCCTGCACGACCTGTACGAAATTATCCGAAAAATTTTCATTGACCTCCAGCGGCGGGCGCGTCAGGCAAAACACAATCATCAGATTGCCTCTTTGGGCATGCAACTCTTTCGCACGCTCAAGCGCATTATCAGAGGTTACTGCCAAATATAGCGGTTTGGAGCAATTTTCAGCCATGCAATTCATCTGCTTAATATCGTTTTTTATTTTTACGCCGCGTCCCATACCAGCTACAATCGCATTTTGTTCAGCAATTTGGGCGATACGCTTCACATGTTCGATTGTCGGCAATATGCCGCCCTCACCTTTGATGTCGTCATACACATAAGGGGCGGTGCCGCCGATAAAAAAGCTGTTGCGCGGCACAAAAAATTCAGCGACGCCCGGCACGCTTGCCAGACACTCTTTGACCAAATCTTCGGTGATATAGATGCGATCTTCATAAAGAATCGCCTTGCCATCCGACTCATATTTTTTAAAAGCGGCGACAATTTCAGGCTGTTTGCAGCCCACTCCCATATTTTCCAAAATCCAAAGCGCATCCTGATGAACCTGCATCAGCATATCAACGGTTTCCCGGCCAAGTAAAGATGTTGATTGTTTTATTTGATCAGTATTGATTGGCATAGTTATTTTCTCCTTAAATTGAAGGGATATAAAAATGATTCATATCAAAATGAAACAATAGCTGTCAAGAATAAATTATTGCATCCATAATTTTATTGACATTTTCAAAAAATAAGCCGAAACTCGTTTTGTTTTTAAAGTTTAATCCTTATCCTAATTCAATGTAATCATTGGTTGTCCAGTATTCTAAATGGAAGAAAATGAACTATACTGAAAAAATAATCGAATTTATCAAAAATATCCAATGGGAAAACCTTCCCGAACAAGTGAAGCATCAATCTAAACGATGCCTTCTTGATACATTGGGCGCCCTTTTGGCAGGAACTGATACACCGGTGAGCAAATTGATAGCAGAGTTTGCACAGGAACAGTTCAAAGGAAATGACGCAACCATTCTCGGTCAAGATGTACACACCTCTCTTGCAGGCGCGGCGCTTGCAAATGGCACGGCCGGAAACGCTCTTGACATTGATGACGGTTATCGGATGATTAAAGGCCATCCCGGGGCTTGTGTATTGCCTGTCGCTATGGGTGCGGCTGAGGTGACAGGATGTTCGGGCAAAGCATTTTTGACCGCGCTGGCAATCGGATATGAAGTCGGCATTCGTGCGGGCTTGATACGTCATGCCGTGTCTCCGACATATCACTCATCAGGCAGTTGGGGTGCTATCGCCGGTGCGGCCGTTGCCGGCAAACTATTTGAATCAGATGCGCTGACTATCCGCCATGCACTAGGCGCTGCTGAATATCATGCTCCTATTGCGCCAATGATGAAAGGTATTCATACACCATCAATGGGAAAAGACAGCATTGGATGGGGATGTATGGCAGGGATGTCCTCCGCCCTGATGGCCCGGAAAGGCTTCACCGGTATTCAACCCTTATTTGACGACACACCTGAACCATCCTGGATTGACAATCTGGGGGAAACTTACGAAATATTGAACCTCTACTTCAAGCCATACGCTGCATGTCGATGGGCGCAGCCGGCAATTGAAGGCGCATTGAAGATCACACGGGACAACGATCTGTCTGCCGGACAAATAGCAAAAATAAAAGTGCATACGTTTTCTGAGGCGGCCGCACTTGATCAAAGCTATCCTCTGACCACCGAAAATGCACAATACAACATCTCATTTCCTCTGGCAGCCGCATTGCTTGATGGTGAAGTCGGGCCTAAGCAAATCCTTCCGCCTCGAATTTTTGATAAAGATTTACACACCATCATGGATAAAATAGAAGTCATCGCAGAGCGTCGTTTTCAAGAAAAATTTCCCGCAAAAGCGCTTGCAGAAGTGCGCATCGAAACCGGAAACGGGAAAAGCTTCAATTCCGGTGCGATGTCAGCTCGTTGGGAACCCTCTTCCGGACTTCCATCGGATAATGAACTTGTTGAAAAATTCCACTGGCTTGCAGCGCCTGTCGTGGGTATTGAGAAAGCCAAGGAAATTGAATTAATGATATGGGATTTTGAGAAGTCCGGAGATATTCGAAGGCTTATCAAATCAGGAGCTTAGGAATGGGGACGAAATAACTTCCCCTGGTAGGCGCATAGATTCGGGTCTGATTTGTTCGATCTCTGATCACAAAAATTGAAGGAATAGCAGGCTATTTTGATACTTTTGTGAGCAGAGATCGGACAAAGGTGACCTGAAGCTGTGATGCATAGTTGCGGAAGTTATTTCGTCCCCGTTCCTTATTAAAGATCTCAATCTATGATATAGGAGACAATCGGATGGCAATAAATAAAACGCCGCTGCTCAAAAGAATCGCTGAAAATCGCTCTTCCTTAACCCCTAAAGGAATCATACTGGGCGACTACATTCAGGAAAACATCAGGAAAGTCGTTTTTATGACCACCAAAGAGCTTTCCGCTGTTTCAGGGGTCAGTGAAGCCACGATCATACGATTTGCCACCCAATTGAAATATCGCGGCTACACCGATTTTATCCAGGAACTAAGGGACATGGTTGACACGGAGTTGACGCTGTCAGATCGTCTGGAGCTGGCCGAAAGAGAAGGAGACCACTCTGAACACTTGCGAAGCGTAATCAACAAGGAGATTGATAATTTGAAACAGCTCTATGACAAACTTGACCTGGATGCGACGGAAAAAGCGATTGACCTGCTTCAAAGTAGCGCGAACATATTCATCATCGGTTCGCGGCTTTCCTATTCGCTGGCGTATTATATGGGATGGTCGCTGATAAAAATGCGGCGCAATGTCCATATATTAAAAGGAAGCGATACCACCGCTATCGACTGGTTGACAGTGGCGCCGGACAAAAGCCTCGTAGTGATTATTGCCACCTCCCGCTATCCCAATGATCTGATCAAAACCGGCAAATACGCCCGCCGCCTCGGCCATACGCTGCTGCTTATCACGGACGGAAGCTATTGCCCTTTGATTCATTTTGCCGACATCAGACTAATCGCCCCCTCGCGGCATATTCCCTATTTCGGCAGTACAACCAATCTGTCTTGTTTGGTGAATTACCTGGTGCATGAACTCGCCAATCGAAGCGGCGAAACCTTGCAAAAGCATCAGGAAAAATTGGAAAAGTCCTATTTGGAAAATGATCTTTTTTTTCATATTTAACGGTTAAGGTGTCAGGAATGAAACAGCCGAAACCTGAGACCTGAACACTGAAACCGGAAACCTGAAACCCATTTGAAAACGGAAACAATATGTGCGGAATTGTAGCCTATTTCGGCGGAGCCGGAAATAACCTTACGCGGGTTTTGACAGGGATGTCAGCCATTATTTATCGGGCGCCCGACAGCACCGGCGTGGCCTTGTTCGGTAATGAAAATGAACCTATTACTACCCGGAAAGCGGTCGGTTCAGTTGAAAAACTGGTTGAAGAATTGATTGATAACAGCGCCTACCGCAACGATGCGAACAGTTTGCTGTCTGTCTTATCGGATGGGGATATGTCTGCACATCAACAGCGTCTTATTACTTTTGAAGGGTTTCCTCCGCCCTCCCCGACCGAGGGTGAAACGGTATGGCCCTGTTATGACAATCTGGTGGAATTGAACACGGACCAGCCTGTCAGACTTAGCCCTGGTCAGGCGGGCCGGCCTTTTTTTGACAATTTAATTGGTATCCGCTCGCGGAAACTATTAAAAAAGGCGATCATGCGTCTCATCGGAGAATATGATCTTTCGCCGGCCGTCATTCGGGAAATCATTCGTAAACCGTTGCTAAAAGTGATCTTCGCGAAGCAAGAGCTGGGTCAGATTAAATCTGAAACTGTAAATATTATGAACGCCTTTGAGCGTATTTTCGAAACAGCCCTGTCAGAAAACCAGCCTCCCAAGGGCTTAAATTTGGCACCCGTGCCTTTGCGGCGTAAACAAGTGCCTTCTGACCCGCAGGCTTTGAAATCACTATGTCGTTGTCTGGCTGAAACCCGTGTGCAAATCCCTTCGGATTATGATCGGGATGCGGTCTGTTGTATGTTTCGGCTTTTGGATGCTTCCCTTATGACACGGTTAGCGTTTAAGCCGGATCTGATCGAAGACCTTGAAAAAATAATGGAATACTCCTGGCCGCTTTATGAACGGCCGCATCCTGTAAACTGGAAAACGCTTTACGAGGCCGAAAAAAGCGTGAACGTTTACGGACGGGCCGCGGCCGCCGCTTTGATGTGTTTACAGCGGGAGGGGTTTCTGACTGAAATGCTGAATTCGCTTTCCAAAGACGAACTGATGACCGAAGCCTCAATTGTCCCAGGCCAGACCGACTCGTCCAGCCTGAGGTATTTTACGCAGCCGCTCATCGCCCACGGACGCTGGGCGCTTCAGTCGGCTGTCACCGTGAAAAATGCGCATCCGTTTACCGATGAAAAGCGTTATCGCTGTGTCGTTGTCAATGGCCAGTTTGACAGCCAGACCGAAGAAAGTATCGAAGAATTTCTTACCAAAGTTGCCAGATTATCTTTCAGGAGTGAAAATTCGGCTGAGTATCTCGCTCTTCTCTGGGGATACTATTTTCAGCAGTTCAACCAAGCGCAGCAAAGATATGAAGCTGTGCTTGCTCAGGTGGAAAATCACCTTGAAAAATACGGAGTCGGAAGCAGCAACATTGACTTTGCGGTCTATCATACTGTCAAAAACAAAACGTCTGCGGAATTGGATGAAATGGCATTTATAAAAGCGTGTGATCTGATATCGCAAAACGGAGGGCAGATCGCTGCCTGCGGTATGAGCATCATATCCCCACGCCGCCTTTACGTCGCCGCACACAACCGCCCTGTTTTTATCGTGCGCCGCATGGAAAATGATGACTTTATGATCGTTTCAGATATTAATGCGGCAATGGGGCTTTTCCCGCAGCAACTAATCTTTGACAAACGCAATGAGACAGAAAGACTTATAAAAGAATATGATTCTAAAACTGCCGCTTTCCGAAAAGAAAAGGAAAAAATTTTAAGGGTGTTTGCTGTCGAAGTACACGCCCTTGACGGTGAAGAGTTGTTTGCACGCATAGAAACCGGGATAAATGACGGGCAGGTTGCCCGTAGCGTTACGATTACGGATTTTGATGGCCGCCCGCTTCCGGAAACAGAGCCATTTAATACTGTATTAAACCCCGCCCAAGTGAAAAAAGATATGGAGCGCTCTTTTTATGAAACGCACCTGCATGAAATACCGCTGCGCCTGACAGATCAGTTGAACAGTTACGCTCCTGACGAAAACGAACTGCCGGATTTTGATATCAGAAAAAAAGTATTGCGACGCCGTTTTGGCAAAGACCTGAAAAACCTCAGACGGATTGTTCTGGCCGGAACCGGCAGCGCCTTTTTCATCAGCGCTATCGTTAAGAAATTTATTCACGATGTGATGCCGGAAATCGACGTGCTGCTCGTGCGGCCAAGTGAAATCGAAAACCCTGACACCTTGTTCATTTCGTCAAGCGACCTGGTCATCCTGGTCAGTTGGTCTTCTGTTACGGCGGACATGGTGCTTCTGGCTCGCAAACTCCTGAATCTCAGGGTCGTGGTGACGTGCATCACCGAAAAAACGTATGCCGACATGGCGCTGATTGTGTCTCAAAGCGTGGGCGTGATTCCCTGCCTTAGCGGTGAAGAGGTTACCATATCCGGTGTCAAAAGCACCGTTTGCATGCTTTTCAGTCTGACGCTCTTCTGTTCATGGGTGGCGTCTTGTATCGGCCGCCCGGAGGAGGCGCGGTCACATGTGGAAAAAATGCACCGCCTGCCTTTTATTCTTGACAACTTTCTTAAAGACGAAATGGCAAAGACATTTTCAAAAAGGGTGGCTCTTGAAAGCGCGGCAAGCAGCGCCATTATTGTTATCAGTGCGCTTGATACCAATGGAACCGGATATGAGGCGGCTCTCAAGTTAGAAGAAAGCACCTGGTCGGCCATTGGCAAAGCCCTGGACTATCAGCACGCACTCCGCACCGGTATGCCGGCGACTCATGCCAAAATATCGATTCTGGCAGATGCCACCAGTTCAAACCGGCTTGACGAGGCCATTGAAGTGATGCAACTGCTTTATGATAAAAATATCAGTTTTACCGCAGTCGGCATGACAGGGCATGAAGAAACGCGTATCAGGCAATTGAGCGCCGGCAACTGCATTTTCCTGCCCGGTTTGAAAATGGAATCCCTGCAACAAATCATCACCCTGGTTTTTTATTACCAATTGGCGTTTTATTGCGGCCAGGCGCGCGGCATCGCCAAAGGCGTCGCTCCGAGAAACCGCGCTAAATCCGTAACGGTGGGACGCAGCCTCTTTAAACGGAAAGACTCGCCGGCTAAAGAACTCTTAAAAATTAAAATGCAGGCCGAACGAATGCTGGCGCCCTCGCTGCCGTCGCCACTTAAGGAGGATGAAAGTTTTTGGGAAAAAGAGGCACATACAAAAAGATCAAGACAGTATTATGAAGAGATACGGCGACTGGCAGGGATAATATCCGCAGACGGTCTGCCGCAGTTATTAAACAAGGCTTCAGATGAAAACATACAGCGGCTTGCTGACGCTCTTTTCGATATCAATTCGGATATCGAAGAGATCGTATTCGCACCCATGGACCGCAGATCTGAGGCCGCTGTTAAAAGTGCGGCCGGAACATGGAGCCGCCTTTTGAATTATCCGGTGCGCATCATCACCCCCCAAGAGCCGTTGGTCGCGTTTGGCGAAAATACGCTTCTATTTGCCGTTGCATTCTCACCAGCGGGACGTCTTGATGAAGAGATACGGCGACTCACAAAACGCCTTGAGTCCGCTTACTGCCCTGTTTTTCGGATGCAACCGTCTGCCGTTCATTATGACCGCCGAATGATGCCAGACAGCGGCGGCGCTTTTTTGCTGCAAGACGTATGTGAGCATGCTTGCAGCGAATATCTGTACACGGCCATAAACCTCATTTTCATAGCGGCCTGGCGCAAGTTTTTCCCGCTTAAGGCTGAAATTGCAGGCGCACATTTCAGAAAGGCCGGTGACACCATACTCACGGTGCTGAATAATCCGAACTTTAAAAAGAATATTGAGGAAAGCCAGGCAACTGACAGTACCTATCAAACCATGTTTTATATCGGGCCGCCCGTGGGAACCGGTCCGGCCTGGACAGATATTTTCGACCGCACCGGGGCCATGCTGGCGGAACAGCACTGTTTTGGAGAAAGCGCCCATGGCCCGTTGGTGACAGTTGATTCCCGCGTCGACGAAAAATTCGTGAGGCTTGAGGAAAGGCAGGCGATGGCAGCCAAATTCGGTGTCGAACAAACCGCTTTATGGGAAAAAAAGTATCTTGCCGGAAAAAATATGGATGAATTTATCGACAACCCGCCAGGCAAAAAACCTGGTGTGGAAAAAACCCCGTTTTTCGCAGCCGGCGCATGGTATCTGCCAGAGCTATCACCGGATTATGACACCGCCAACGACAACCTGATTATCATGGATGCTTCCTGGGAACGGTATCAGGACCAAGCCCTGGATGAAATATCTGTTTTCGGATGCCGCTATCCCCGCATGATTCTGATCACCCAGCAAACCTTTCTCAACCGCAAAACCAAAGATGCGCTTTACCGCTTTCCGGTGAGCAGTATGATCATCCTTCCTGAAATAGAAAGCGGCCCTATCCCGGATATGCACCTTCCGCTGGTTATGAATATGGTTGGGGAGGAATTTGCGGCTTGTGCGCAAATGTAGGCTGCCAATCAGAGCAGCGACACGAATGTACGTACCAGGTCAAAAGTTTTCCGGTATTTTGCTCACCGCAATTCCGCCAATTCCGCCAATTCCGCAATTTCACACCACAGCTTGACCTAACTGCATTTCTGATAAACTGTTGATGAAAAGAGATTAACATGTTATAC
>JAOZRC010000834.1 GCA_029940345.1 Desulfobacterales bacterium | reverse complement strand
GAACCGCTCTCACGCTTTTGCAGCCGATTTAAGACTTTTCAAACAGGCTCTAAGGGTTTAAGAAAATTCTATAGTCAAATTTCACTATAATGGTGAATTCAGCAGAGCCGCGCAGTTTGCGGTATCTGCTGAAATGATGATCAAGCCCAGATTGCACTGGTGTGACGTAAGTACTTGGACAAAAGTTTTTCTATCAAAGACCTCTGAGGTTTTAGAATCCTCGGAGGTTTAATGCCGGAAAACTTATGGCCAAGTACTTATTCTTTCAGAATACGCTACATTTCAACCAGCTATTTTTAAGTTACCAAAATAGTAGTAGTTATGATTAATTATGTAAAGGGAAAAGGCGATCCATTTTTGAGTTTGTGTGTTTTATCCGGTTTGTTGCCAAAATATTTAACAAAATTGAAAATCTTTATTTCTAAAGCCAAAATCTTAAAATGCAATTAGAAACTGAAAGAATTAAACTCGACAGTCCTAAGTTCTTCGCTATTCAGACAGCAAGTTTTATTAACTACCTGAAATCATAGGGAATTGATATCTTACTGCCATTTTCAAAATATCAATTATTTCAGTAGGTTACAAGAACCTATGACTGACGAGAATTAAAGATAGTTACTCCAAATTTTTAGTTCCTAAATAAAAATTTGGAGTACCTTACATCTTACAATAGTCTCTGAAGTACGGGAATTCGTAGCCACGGTAATCGCAACGAGCGTAATTCTTGTTGTAGTTCCATGAGCCGCCCCGCATCACTTTCCCTCCTTTTTCATTCTGAGTTGCCGTTCATACCCACTTTTAGTTTAAGGCAATGCTGTTGGCAAAACCACGCTGCCTGAAAAATTTCCCAGCCACGCACAATGAAGCGGCACTGGCCACAAATTCAATCAGTTCCGGTGGTGAGATGCGACCGTTAAACTCACCCAGGTGCGGGCCGGTGGGAAGGGCAATATCAGCGGCGGCGCGCCTTGTGGTTCGGATCAGATCATCCGAGGCACCGCGATCCTTTAAGAAATGATAAAATTCAGCATCACTCATGCGTTCCTGATCATGGACTCTTAAAATTTCTTCCATGCACCGATCCACGCCCATGGCATCAATCAGCGATTGGGTCAGTGCATCCAGATCGCGTGGCGCTGGGCCTTGGTAAGGTTCTCCTACAAACGCCAGGTAATAATTCATAAAAACCGACTCAATCAAGGCTTTGAATAAATTGGGTGCAAAAAGATCACGGGCGTCTGCCGGGGTGCCATTTTCGTCCGACCCCACACGTGTCTCATCCCGATACCGGAAAGAACTGCCGGCAACCAGCAGCAAACTCAGGATATGGGTGCCGATATGCAGGTACAATTGACGCGGGTAATCGTTAAAAGCGCAAAAATGCTCAAAATCACGCACCCCGGTGACACCGATATTGGGATAACGGCAGGATTCCAGCCAGCGATCCAATCGGCCGGCGCGCAGCCATTGGTAAATGCCGTTGTCATTGCGGCGATCCGCCTGAACGCGATTGTGGAACAGCGGAATTGGCGCCAGATGGACGATGCCCATTGATGTCAGGCCTCCCAGGATGAAAGCGTTGTGCGACAAAACATCGGATAGCGCGCTATGACTGAGTAAGCGCGCGCCATAGTCTTCATTGGGATAGCTAAAATAGTGGCGATGGGCAAAAAAACAGATCGCCAGATGTTGGGGATGTAAATCACTGACGGATTGAATTTCCGGTGGCGGATCAGCCAAATAAAAAACATCGTTGGCCCTTATAGAAACGGGCATAGGAATGGGCGTGGGGATATGAAAATCGGTCTTTAGGCGATCCTTTTGCGCACTGATATATCTCATCCAGAACGCTTCCGCATGCAAAGCCGTTGCGCTTTCGGATGCCCGCGCACACTTAATCACGCAGAGTCGGTTGGCATTTGTGGTCGAAACAGTGAAACTGCGGCCGATGCGTTTCAGCGTGGCGCCAGATGCCACACCTGCCAGCGCCCGCACCTGTCGCCAGGTAATATTTGATAATTCGGAAGCCGGCGTCTGATCAACAGACGGGCCTTGGACATCTAATGGGAGAACGCCCAGCGCTTCGGCGGCACCTTTTTGCGGCATCCCTTCATCGTAGCAAATGACATCTTGAAGCACCGTCAGCGCCTGATATCGCAATTTATGGTCAACACTTCGCACGATCATCTGGGTTAATACTTCAGCCGCTTTTTTGTATAAAAAAAAGCACTGCTTTTTATCTAAATACGTTTTGCGCGCCAGTACTTGTTTAATAACATTGACAATTTGGGCATCCATTAGCGATGGTGCTTCGCTACCGATATATAGTAAGCGCCCCAGATTGATATAGGCTTCTTCGTAATTCAGTCCTGCCAGGGCCAATTGGCGGACTGCGAAATCTTTTTCAGTGGTAAATGCGGTGATAGACATTGGGTAACGCTAAATTGTTTGTCTGAGCCTTTAAAACTTCAAAATTTATTTTGGGTGTAAATCAAGACTGTCTGTTCAGGTCTCAGAGCCTGTTTGGAAAGTCGTGATCGAAGCGAAAAAGTGTGAGAGCGAGGG
>JAOZRC010000158.1 GCA_029940345.1 Desulfobacterales bacterium | reverse complement strand
GTTGAACGATAATCCGGCAAAGCCCATAACGATGGCGGAATTTGACCGCGTGTATCTTGAGGCCAGTGATCTCCTTCCGAATAATAACATCTTAAATATCTTAAGCAAAGTCAGACCCGAACCGTACAGGGGTTTGACGTTGGAATTATTCAGGACCGAGGGTAAAATCAAGTTCAAATTTGAGAAAAAAGAATTAAATTATCTTTATATGAATGGCATTATCGATATCGAAAAAGCGCCGTCGGGCGCGTATGTAAGGTTTGCCTCTCCTTTTGTGCAGAAAAAAATATTCAATCGCTTCAGTGACGATATTTTCGATTACACCGGCAAGCTGTTCGAGCCTTTTGAAGACCTTTCCGATGTGATCACGGAAACGGCGGTCAACATGAAAAATCTGCTGATGCGCTACCAGACCTACTTGCAAAAAAACCGGGACTGGCTGCTTAAAGATGCGCCGCGGCGCAAAGACCTACGAATCTTTGAGGCAATCTTTCATTTCAACCTGTATCGCTATCTCTGTGATTTTTTCAATCGTAAACGTGGCCAGGTCATTCCGGAATTTCCCACTGGAAACGGCAAGATTGATCTGATTGTAACATATCAGGGACAGACCTATGGGCTCGAACTCAAAAGCTACACTGATGAACTGGCTTACAAAGAAGCGCTGCAAAAAGCGGCCGCTTATGGTAAGCAACTGCAACTTAAAGTGATTACTCTGGTGTTTTTTGTGGAATATATTGACGACGCCAACCGTCAAAAATATGAAAAGGATTATACGGATGTTGAGACCGGTGTCAAAGTGACACCGGTTTTTGTGGCCACGGGGAATTAAAGTCAAGCGGAAAGCTGTTTCACCTCATATTCCAACTTAGGAGAGTTCTTCAGATACGATTTTTTCCCGTCTAATGACTCCCAAAAATAGTCCGCCTGTTCCTGGAATTTGGTTTGGGTGATTTCCATAAGCGACACGGTTTGCATATATTCGCTATCAATTTTCCCTTCTGCGACTGCCTGCTTGCCCGCCCGGCAACATGCCTGTTCGATTTTTTTACGTCTTTCGCTATACACCGGTTGAGCGATCAGTTCGGCTCCGGGCATATAAAATTCACCCATCAGGAAGGACTTTTCCGAGTGGCTGTGCCAACACCGGAACATTCCTTTTAACCCGTCGAAATTATGCTCGATTTCCGGAAAACCGGCAGCGCTGAACACGACAAAACCTTGTTGCTTATCTTCCGCAAAACGATGCGGGTGCATGGTTACGCCATCATCAATTAACATGTAGGGTTTCATATTCGGCAATAAGCGGTCTAAGAAATTTTTCATCAGGCCGGTTACATTGAAAATATAAAGCGGTGACGCCAAAATGACCAAATCCGCTTGCCTGTATTTTTTACGCAAATCAGCCATATCATCTTTGAAGATGCATTCACCCGGCGTTTTTGTCCAACAGGTGTAACATCCTACGCATGATTTTATTTGCTTATCTTTCAGTTTGATATATTCGATAGCGGCGCCCGCGGATTCAGCTCCCCGGCAAAAATGGTTAACGATAAACATGGTTTTGCTGAATTCGGCAGAGCGCGGCCCGCCGTCGAAAACGACAATATCTCTGATTCGCCCCGGTTCAAAGGTTTTGTATTCAAATTTTATCTCTTGCGGTTTGCGCTTCTCTTCGTCGGCGTCAGTCGATGGCGCGAACAAATCACTTATCTTTAACAAGATGCTCATATCCCCCTCAACACTATATTTATTATTGATATACGCCTGATCGCCCGATATTTCGTTGTTGGAAATTCCCAGCCACAGTTCGGAATCCGCCTTGATAACCGTTTTGGCATCAGCGCACACGCCTTGTGAATAGGTGCATTGCAAATTTTTAATACACAGATAGCCATCGGTTGGCTCCTTACCCGTTAAATGGAATTGGATAATCGTATCGATGCCCTGGGCGCGCTTTTTATTCAATCCGTAGGGCATGGTCTCAAACAGTTCTTTGACAGATCGGAAGTGCATCGGTTCGCCCTGGGTCGTTTGCATCAGAATACCCGGTAATTTTATATTGACCGGGATTCCTACGGCAAGCAGTAAAACAATCGGCACGATGCTTGAAACAATGACCTGGACACCGCTGTCGTCGGCATATTTCAGTTCGGATAAAATAATGGCAATGCCGAACAAAGCCGCCCAGATATAATTGATAATATAATTAATTTTTCTGAATTGAGCTGTTTCAGTAATGGCTTCGGGATAATTCTTTTTTGAAAATTCAAAAGTAAAGGGGTCTAGTCCGAATATGGGCGGGAAAAAGGCTGCGACAAACAAACCGATGTATAAACCTGCAATCGCATGTTCCAAATATAACTGCCCCAGGGACGGAATAAAAAGCACTCCCAGCGCACCGATCAGCACCACTCCGGAAATTCCATACAGAAAATAGGTTCTTTGTTTCACGATAATAGCGATGATCAAATTTAGTAACACAATCAAACTGATGACCAAAATGTAGGGTTTAAGATTTTCAAGACGATATTGGCCTGCGATGGCAATGGAATTTATCGCAATGATTCCGACAAATGGTAAATTTTTCAATATGAATTTCATTTTATCTCCTTTTTTGCCTTTAAACGGATTGACGTTTCCGCTGATTCAATTTAACCAGAATGACCAAAAGGGCCAAACATATCACTGTTAACCAACCGAACCAGTCGCCCCAATGCGTGTAAAGCGTGCGTTCCGATGTTGTAAACACGTTTCCGGTTATGACTGTTCGCGTGTTGACGCTGCTCTCGGCAGTAATTCGGCCATACGGATCAATAACAATGGAAATGCCGTTGGTCGTTCCCAACCCGAAGGCCACACGGTTTTCCACAGCCCGGAACACCGCGTCAGAAGCATGAAAGGCCGGAAACTGTCGATTGTGATTGAAATCATCATCTGCGGGCATCAACACAATTTGCGCACCGGCACGCACCAGTTCGCGGGTGATCCAAAGACGATGCCGGTCCCAACAAACACCGATTCCGACCTTGCCATGCAGTGTGTCAAATATTTTAAAATCGTCATGCCCCGGCACAAAGCCATAGCTGACCATACCACGGGAATTGCCAACACTTTCAACGCGCCCGGCAACTTACGCTGAAGAACGACACCCCATCCGATAAGGTTGGCATACCACCACCCAACAAGCAAGATCAAGAACCCACCTAATGCCGCTCCGAACATGCTCGGATACCAGATATGCACAAACACAGACCAGACAATTCCACATGGCGTAGCCATGAGAACGGGAAGCATGGGGAATTTCTCCGGCATTAAAGCAATTGCGATGAGCAGCGGAACCAGCGCAAACCATGCCAAAAAACTCAGATCGAAATTTGGCATTGAAAGTGCGATCAGGACTCCTGAAAGTGCGGATGCCCCGATACCCAAGACTAAATGACGTCCATTTGTAAGTTCCCTATAGGATTGATTAGTGTGTTTCAGATTCATAATTGCCTGTTCTTTAAATTCCTGATATACATATTATGTATGATCCGATAATATAACAATTCGTGTTCATTCGCGTCCATTAGTGGTTCAATTTGATTTTTACAGTCTTACTGCCGTCAAGCTTAAATGAGGCATCTTTAAAATCAGGCGGTCCGAACGTGCCTGACGCATTATTGGAAAACGCGTAACTTTCTTTAGGTATTCCCAGGAAATTCTTATCAAGTTTTCCGTTTGAATTGCTATCGTGATAAATCGCGACCGCATAAACACCTGAAGGAATATTTATAAACGTATAAATCACCGTTGTGCCGGTTACGTCCACTGCTTTGCCTTTGAATTCTTTGTCACTGGCAGGAAAATCTTTTGCACTGGAATACAATCCGATTGCAATCTTCCCTTTTATCTCTTTTATCTCCGAAATTTCAACATAGACAGTTCCTGCCAGAGCAGTCGTTATTGACACTGAGAATGTGAGCATTGTGACCAAGATCGAGAAACTAAGCTTTTTCATTTTGTACCTCCCTTTTTTAAATTGATAGAACTGATATGAAGTTGATCTGATTTTGATTTTAAAATAATAGAGAATGTTTACTTATGCAAGGTGTAAGGGATGAAACGGATAAACCAGGGGATAAAAAGGAAATATAAGGGACTGATGGTCGCTTTCCAGATTTCAATGCTATGATACCGGTGTAGGTTTAGGGTAAGACAATTCTGAAAATCACTTGCAGGCGGCTGCATTAATTGACGGTATTTATCCTTGCAAAAAGACAAACGCAATGTTAGAAACTATGAAAAAAAAATAATGACAACCGGAAGTGTGTTGATGCCTTGCGGAAGTTTATTAGATAGGTTCAGAAAATCACCCATGCCCAATCCAACCTTAAAAAAAAACCGCTGGCAGGATCATTACGCTCGTAAAGCGCAAAAAGAGCATTATCCCGCGCGCTCGGTTTATAAGCTCCAGGAGATTCAGCGCAAACATCGTTTGATTCAAAAAGGCGACCATGTTCTGGATTTAGGCTGCGCCCCCGGCGCATGGCTCCTTTATGCGGCGGAACAGACGGGCGAGCAAGGACGGGTTTTGGGCGTCGATTTGAAAGCGGTGGCCATATTGATGCCATCTCAGGCCAGGGCGATAACTGGAGATATTTTTGATTTAGATGAAGCCCTATTTAAGCCGTTCAATGATAAATTTAATGTTGTTTTAAGCGACATGGCGCCGGACACCACCGGCAATAAACATGTTGATGCGGCCCGGTCGCAGAATTTAGCCGAGGAAGCGCTGAATCTGGCGCAACGTTTCCTGGAGCCGGGCGGAAATTTTGTATGTAAAATTTTTCAAAGCGGTGATTTCAAGCAGTTTACCGATGCGGTGCGACGCTGTTTTAAAATTTGTAAAATATTTAAACCCCAAAGCAGCCGTAAAGCCAGCCGGGAGATTTATGTCATCGGAATCAGGAAACTTTGAAAAGATGAACAACTGAACATCCAACATCCAACATCGAACATCCAATAAGGAATAAGGAATAACGAATACTGAACAGGAGGGAATAAAATGTCAGGACACAGCAAATGGTCTACTATTAAGCACAAAAAGGGCGCTACCGACGCCAAACGAGGCAAGATATTTACCAAATTAATCAAAGAGATTACCATAGCGGCGCGCATGGGCGGTGGCGAGATTGACGCCAATCCGCGTCTGCGCACCGCTGTTCAGGCGGCCAAAAGTGAAAACATGCCCAAAGATAACATCGAGCGAGCGATTAAAAAAGGCACGGGTGATTTGGAAGGCGTGAATTATGAAGAGGCTACTTTCGAAGGTTATGGGCCTGGCGGTGCTGCCGTTCTGATCGAATCCCTGTCCGATAACCGTAACCGCACCGTTGCGGATATTCGCCATATATTCAGTAAATGCGCCGGCAATCTGGGTGAAAATGGCTGCGTTTCCTATCTTTTTGACCAAAAAGGGTATATTGTTGTGGAAAAAAGTGCGGTCGATGAGGATACGCTCATGGAAATTACGCTTGACGCCGGTGCCGAAGATATGCGCGAAGATGGCGATAATTTTGAAATCATCACCGATCCGGCCGATTTTGAAGCAGTCAAAACGGCTGTTGATGAGGCCGAAATTCCTTGCATTGCCAGCGAAGTGACGATGCTTCCGCAAACCAATACCGATTTGCAGGGCAAACAAGCCGAGCAAATGATGCGTCTCATGGAGATGCTTGACGATTGTGACGATGTGCAGAAAGTTTACACCAATGCTGATATTCCCGATGAGTTTGTTTGAATGATCACCATTTTAACACGTTTTTTTACGCTGCAACCGTTTAGGCGTATGTTGCTCACGCTAGCGGTTCTTTTTTTTTGCATCTATCCGGCCAATTTGTGGGCCGGTCATCGTAAAGATACTATCCGACAGCTTGATAACCTGATCACACAAAATGACGCGGCGCTTCTGACTGATGCCCAGGGAAATATTCTCTATCAAAAAAATGCTTCCAAGGCGCTGGTTCCGGCTTCAGTACTCAAGGTATTCACCGCCCTTACAGCATTTTACTATTTAGGGCCGGATTATCGTTTTGTAACTGAATTTTATCAGGATGCCCAGGGCAATCTTAAAGTCAAAGGGTATGGCGATCCGAGTTTTACATCAGAAGATCTGTTAGAGATTGCTGAAGCCATGAAAGGCCAATTCCATCATTTCAATGATCTTATTTTAGATGCTGCTTATTTTAAAACGCCGCTGGTTATCCCCGGCCGCGAATTTTCCAATAATCCTTATGACGCGCCTAACGGCGCGTTATGCGTTAATTTTAATACAGTTTTTTTTAAAAAACGTAACGGTGTTCTGGTTAGCGCCGAAACGCAAACGCCTCTTTTGCCCATTGCCTTGAAACGCATCCGTCAATCCGGTTTGAAAACAGGACGCATCACCTTTTCCCACGATCATAACGATATTACGCTATACACTGGTCATCTGTTACGTTTTTTTCTGACCAAAGAAGGCATAGAAATAAAAGGTGCTGTAAAAATCGGCCTGATCAATCTAGAGCGAGATACACTGATTTTAAAACGTCGCTCAAAATTTAAGCTGACGCAGGTAATTTCGCGCTTGCTCGAATATTCTAACAATTTTACGGCCAACCAGTTGCTGATTGCCTGGGGTGCCAAGGCGTATGGTGCACCCGGCGATCTGGCCAAGGGCCTTAAAGCGGCCAGGGTGTTTGCCCGTGATGTGCTGAAGTTGGAAAACCTGCAAATAGCGGAAGGATCCGGAATTTCAAGACAAAATCGCATCACAGCGCTGACTGTTCTGAAAATTCTTAACGCCTTTGAACCGTATCATCTTATGATGCGCCATCAGGGGCGCGAATTTTATAAAACCGGTTCGCTTACCGGCGTTAAAACCCGGGCGGGCTATTTAAAAGCAGGCAATGGCCAATTGTATCGCTTTGTTGTTATGTTGAACACGCCAGGGAAGTCTGCCGGTGCGGTTGTAAACAAGCTCAAAGCGTTTTTTGTGAATTATCATCACTACTTGAAATAATTTAATGAAGTTTAATTCAGAATTGGGCATCCTTCATTTGTCGGTTTACACTTTTTAATGTAGGGTGGGTGGAGTGTAACGGAACCCACCGCACCGAATTGCCATAAATGGTGGGTTCCGTTACACTCCATCCACCCTACAATATTTTGTGGCTGAACAGATCGAAAAAGTGTTGACTACTTTAGCTGTCTTATGAAGGATGCCCAGAATTGCTTAAAAAGTTGAGTTTGGAACTGATGTTAGCAAATGCGATTGCTGTGTTTGGTAAAGAGTTTAATCCCTTGCTTTCATTAAAAGCGCTAATTTATTTTCAAGATGGCAACTTACCACAGTTAGATGAAAAAATTAAGCAGGTGCTTTTAAAAGCTGTCAATCAGATCAATTTATCAAAATTGCCAACTGTTCATATTCAAGCGCATAGGTTAATTTAATGGTAACATTAAAACAGGTTGCCAATAAACTCATTTGGTGGCAATCACCGGAAATTGCAGTTAAAAATAGAAAACGACTGATTACACAAGTAATGGAGTACGGCAATTTAGAAGATGTGCTGGCAATGTTTCACTTTTTCGGCCATGAAGAAATCACTGATGCTTTAGATAGCCCGCTACCTGGTATTATTACTGTAAAATCATGGAATTTCTGGCATATTTTTTTGGGTAAAAGTGTGCCGCCTTTGCCTAAAAGAAGACTGCCGTAATAACAGTAATTTAAAAATATCAGGGTTGCCAAGACAAATTGATTTATGAGCCGATTACACATCAAAGCGCTTTGTTACCAAGAACACGGTCCGTTTGATTTGACCATCGAAGCTGGCCAATGCGTGATATTATCAGGCCCTTCCGGTGCAGGCAAGACCTTGATGCTGCGCGCAATCGCCGAATTGGACGATCATAGCGGTCATATCTTTTTAGATGAGACCGAATGCCGGCAAATTCAGGCGCCTTCGTGGCGTAAACAGGTCGGTTTACTTCCTGCGGAAAGCCAGTGGTGGCATGATACGGTAGGGGAAAATTTCATATCTGCGGTAAATAAAGCCTATCTGAAAAGACTGGGCTTTAATACAGACGCCTTGTCATGGCAGATCAGCCGGTTATCATCCGGTGAGCGTCAACGTCTTGCGCTGGTGCGACTGTTAAGCAACCGGCCGCAAGCGCTTTTATTAGACGAACCCACCGCCAGTCTGGATCCGGCTAACATTCAGAATACGGAGACCTTGATCGCCGAATACCGACGCAATACCGGTGCGGCCGTGCTGTGGGTGAGCCATGACATGGAGCAAATTGTGCGGGTGGCGGAACGGCATTTTCAAATTCATCATAAGACCTTGAAGGAGCAAATCATCTGATGGGTGTCATTCCGCTTTCTCCGATTGATTTATCACTGGCATCGCTTTTAATTCTGGCGCTGGCCTGGATGAGTTTTCGTCTTTATCTGGGGCTTGAAAAACGAATACTGATTTCGGCGCTGCGCACCACAGTGCAACTGTTACTCATCGGTTTTGTCCTGCGGATTGTGTTTGACTTGGCCCATCCGGCATGGATAGCGTTGATGGCGTTTATCATGCTGATGGCGGCCGGCCGGGAAGTGTTGGCGCGACAAAAGCGCAAATTCAAGGGGTGGTGGGGATTCGGACTGGGCGTCACAGCGATGTTCACATCCTCCTTTACGATCACGCTGTTCGCGTTGGCCGTTGTTATTGGAACAAAACCCTGGTATACGCCGCAGTATGCCATACCGCTTTTGGGTATGTTGTTAGGCAATACGATGAACGGCATCTCAATTTGTCTGGATCGTCTGACTGACACTGCCTGGCAGCAACGCGCGGTGATTGAACAGCGGCTCATGCTTGGCCAGACCAGTGTTGAAGCGCTTCTTGATATCCGCCGCGACAGTATGCGCGCCGGTATGATTCCGATCATTAATTCAATGGCCGGTGCGGGGCTGGTCAGTTTACCCGGTATGATGACCGGCCAGATTTTGGGTGGCAGTTCTCCGCTTGATGCTGTCAAATATCAGATTCTGATTATGTTTTTGATTGCCGCCGGAACCGGTTTTGGTGTCATGCTTGCACTGCGGCTGGCGTCACGCCGTCTGTTTGATGAACGGCATCGACTGCGGCTTGATTGTCTTGTTAATAAAAAATGAATAAAAATAATTGTATGAAAGCAAACTCAGAACTTGAAACAGATATCGGTGGAATCATTCTTAAAAACCCGGTAATGACAGCCTCGGGAACATTCGGCTATGGCCGTGAATTTGAAACGTTTGCCGATCTTAACCGGTTGGGCGGTATTATTGTCAAAGGGCTTTCACTAACGCCGTCTAAAGGAAACCCACCACCTCGGATTATTGAGACGCCGTGTGGGATGCTTAACGCTATCGGTCTGGAAAATGTCGGCCTGGATACGTTTATTACAGAAAAACTTCCTTTTTTAAAGCGGCTCAACACACCGACGTTTGTCAATATTTATGGCAATACCATTGATCAATATGCCGAACTGGGTGCCCGTCTGAATGATGTCCAAGGGGTTGCCGGAATCGAAATTAATATTTCATGTCCCAATGTCAAAGCCGGCGGTATCGCCTTCGGAACAGACGCCCAGACGGCTTATAATGTCGTCAAAGCGGTCCGCGAAAGTACG
>JAOZRC010000157.1 GCA_029940345.1 Desulfobacterales bacterium | reverse complement strand
TATAAGAATAGGGATTCATAAGAAAAGGATTAAAAGCGCAGTTGCACGGATAGATACGCCGAAGTTGTGTTCAATTTTTTAAAATTACCATGCTTTTTGAATTAGGATACGTCTGAATCTTTATTGACTTGATTAAAGGATTGGCGGGATGAAAATTATGGGTGAAATGTGAAACGTATTCCTTAAAGAAGTGTGCAAACGCAACATTCACCCGAAAAAAATAACAATATGTTTGAAATGGTAGCTGCCAATCACTGTCTGAATTAGGATTTGTAAGATTAACGGATTATAGGATGCCAAAATCTTAAAATCATTCAATCTTAAAAATCCTAATTCAGACAATGATATTCGCTAACCCGACCTTGTATGATTGCCTCATAGTCATCTTAATGAAAATAATCAGACGAACATTTAATAAACTGGCCCAAACGGATTATGTCCGCAGTGCCATTGCGGAGCAGGCGGACCTGAGTGCGTTTAAAGAGCGTCCCACGCCACGAATCATACTGGGTTTGGCGATCATCGCTTTCAGCTATATCATTGGCTGGCCTGCGGTCGGTTTCCTGGGAATCCTGGCGGTCTATTTTAATGAGCCGCTGCTGGCTGTGGTTGGCGGCCCCTTGATCTATGGGGTGTCCCACCTTGTCTTTCTCTTAGGCATGTATCTGGCGGGAGCCAAATACACCAAAATATTTTTGCGATGGGCGACGCGCATGGCCATGGAAAAATTACAGCGGCGGGCGTGGTTTTGACGGAGACGGATGTTTGCGTGGTAAGGATACGCATCCGGTGCCACTTTGAGGTTTATAATCAGGAGGAAAAAATGCTAAAAAGAACTATTATCCATATCGTTATCCTATTTTTGATTCCGTTTTTTTGCCAGGCAACAGTTCTGGATGAAGCTTCCGTGCGTGTATCGGCCAGGCTGGAATTGACTAATGGCAATTACAAGAATGCATACGAATTATATGAAAAACTCTGTTTTAATCCTAATACCAATCCCAAACAAATCGGCCAGGATTTAGCCCATGCGGTGCAATGCCTGGCCAATCTGAATCGGATTGATGAAGCGGATGCCATACGCGAAAAAACTATTGCTTTACATGAAAATAACTGGCGTTTGCTCATGGCAGCCGCCCGGAGTTACGCCGATTTGCAGCATTCCGGATATATTGTGGCGGGCGAATTCAAACGCGGCCATCATCGCGGCGGCGGCAAACACGCGGATGCAACCGAACGGGATCGTGTCCGAGCCCTGCAACTCATGGCAAACGCCATGCAAGCGGCATCCGATGAACCGGACAAAAACGCTGTGGCCGGTTTATATTTAAACTTCGCCGACTTTTTGGCTCTGCATCGAGGCCACAATCAGGCCTGGCGCCTGCAATATCTCACCGATCTGAGCCAATTACCGGACTATGAAGAGGGACGCCATTATTATGGCAGCGGCTCCCGGGGCGCTCCCACGGATACGGACGGCAACCCCGGTTTTTATCAAATTCCGGTATCCTGGGAAGCGGCCCAAAACGATGGCGAACGCTGGCGTTTTCTCCTGGTTCAGGCCATGGAATTGAATCCCGGTTTTGCCAATACGGTTAAGCATCGGTTCGCCAATTTTTTGTATCACCAATTCGGGGTGCATACATTACGGGCCTACGGCTTTTCCCCCCACCTGGGTGAACCCGATGAGCAGTCCGACACTGCCTCTGGCCTGTTTACGATACACACCCTGAAAACTGATGAAACCATCGCCCGCCTGGCCACCGGCATCAAACGCTTCACGTTGCCGGATGAGTTCAATTTCATTCGGATATTTGAGGATACGAAAAATTATCCCATGTTGGGCCGAATTTTCGAAAACCGGCGGCAATACCCAAAGGCCGCCAGCTACTTTCGGCAAGCCGGCAACAAAGCCAAAGTCAAACAGATCACCGGCAATTGGGGTGTTTTTGAGCCGGTTACGGTAAAACCGGCCGGCAAAGCGGTGCGTGCGGATTATCGTTTTCGCAACGGGCGCAACGTCAAATTCGAAGCCTATCGGATTAAAACCCGCAAATTGTTGGACGACCTTAAAAAATATATAAAGTCTAACCCCTGGAAACCGGACTGGCAAAAAGAAAACCTCAATAACATCGGCTATCGGCTGGTTCACGAAAACCAAAAACGCTACATCGGCGACCGCGCAGCCCAATGGTCGCTGAAATTGGAGCCGCGCACCGGTCATTCAGACCGCCGGATCACGGTTGATATACCACTCCGGGAAGCAGGCGCGTATCTTTTAATAGCCCAAATGGAGGATGGCAATATCAGCCGCATCATTATCTGGATTGATGATACGGTGATCGTCAAGAAACCGTTGGATAATAGCATGCTATTTTATGTTGCGGATGCCGTAAGCGGTGCGCCGGTGGAAAATGCCACGGTGGAATTTTTCGGCTATCAACGCAAACGACGCAACAAGCTATTGGGCTATCACACTGATATTGAAAATTTCGCGGAATACACAAACCGGAGCGGCCTGATTATTTTAACTTCAGACGGCCGCCATCCGAACATGGATACGGATGCCGTGATTTCCGATGCGGCCTTTGACCGCAATAAGCGCTGGTTGATCATTGCCACCACCCCAAACGGCCGGCTTGCTTTTTTGGGATTCACCCATGTTTGGTTTTCAAAGCATTATGATCGGGATTACAACAAAGTCAAAGTGTTGGCCATCACCGACCGGCCGGTGTATCGCCCCGAACACACAGTTAAATTCAATTGTTGGGTGCGTAACGCCAAATACGACCAGCCGGATAAATCGAATTTTGCCAACCGGTCTGTGACCGTTACCATCACCGATCCGCGCGCAGAGAAAGTCTATGAAAAAACTGTGACTGCCGACGAATATGGCGGTGTTGCCGGTGAATTCACTCTTTCGGCGGATGCCACGCTGGGAGTCTATTCGATAACGCTTCCCAATTACGGCAGTGGCGGCCATTTCCGCGTTGAAGAGTATAAAAAGCCTGAATTTGAAGTAAAGGTGGAAGCACCGTCCGAACCGGTGATGTTAGGTGAAACCGTCACCGCCAAGGTGGAAGCAAAATACTATTTCGGCGCACCGGTTACCCATGCCAAGGTCAAATACAAAGTGCTGCGCTATGCCCATTCCCAAACCTGGTATCCCCCCGCGTTGTGGGACTGGTTTTATAATCCCGGTTATTGGTGGTTCGGCTATGATTACACCTGGTATCCGGGGTGGTCCCAATGGGGCTGCCGGCGCCCGTATCCCTGGTGGCTGCCGGTGCGCCATGCGCCGCCGGAAATCGTCATGGAAAATGAAGTGCCCATCAGCGCGGACGGAAGCGTGAACATTCCCATTGATACGTCATTGGCCAAAGAGCTTCACGGCGATACGGATCATCGCTATGAAATCACGGCCGAAGTCACTGATCTTTCCCGGCGCACGATTGTCGGCTCCGGCAAAGTGCTGGCAGCGCGCCAACCGTTCAAGGTGTTTGCATGGACAGATCGCGGCTATTACCATTCAGGCGACACCGTTCAGGCATCTTTCAAGGCCAAAACATCAGATGACAAACCGGTGCTCGGCAAAGGAAAAGCGGTGTTGCACCAAATCGGGTATGATCACAGCGGTCAGGTGATTGAAAAAGCCGTACAAACCTGGAAAGTCGATCCTGATCCGGAGGGGTTGGCTCAAATTAAGATCAAAGCGGCCCGGCCCGGACAATATCGAATTGCGTATACGGTTACGGATATCAAGAACCATACCATTGAAGGCGGTTATGTGTTTGTGGTGCGCGGTCAAGGCTTTGACGGCGCCGATTTTCGTTTTGACCACATTGAGCTGGTAACTGATAAAAAAGAGTATGCCCCCGGCGAAAACGTCCGCATGATGATCAACACGGAGCAACCTGATGCCACGGTGTTGCTGTTTCTGCGGCCGGCTAACGGCGTGTATCGGGCTCCTAAAATGCTCCGGCTGAATGGCAAAAGTACACTTGTCGACTTTAAAATCGCGCAAAAAGACATGCCCAATTTTTTTGTGGAAGCCATCACCATCGCAAATGGGAAACTGCACACCGAAACACGGGAGATTATCGTCCCCCCTGGAAAGCGAATCATCAATGTAAACGTGGAACCATCATCCAAACGGTATCGCCCCGGGGAAAAGGCGGATGTCAAGGTGCGGTTGACGGATTTGGACGGCCTGCCGTTTGTCGGGTCATGTGTGATTTCAGTGTATGACAAAGCCGTGGAATACATTTCCGGCGGATCCAATGTGCCGGAAATCAGATCTTTTTTCTGGAAATGGCGCCGCCGGCATCATCCCCAAACGGAATCCACGCTTGCCCGGGTGTTTCATAATTTGCTCAAAAAGAACGAAACCTCCATGTATCATCTGGGGGTGTTCGGCCATTTGGTTGCGGATACGGATGAGTTCGGTGACACGACGTTAGGCACGGCGATTTCTGATAAACGCGGATATCGCGCCACCGGCGTGATGCGCATAAACAAAGGCGCCAAAATGATGATGGCTGCGCCAGTAGCCGCTCCGGCACCTGCCAAGCCAGGATCTCCGTCCATAGCCAATGAAGCGATGGCACAGGCGGCAGATATGGAAGCATCGGATGGTCAACCGGCAATGGCCGAAGCCGCCGTGCGCACCCAATTCGCCGATACGGCCTTCTGGGCCGCAGCGGTTACCACGGATGAGCAAGGATATGTGTCATTCAGCTTTAATATGCCCGAAAATCTGACCGGATGGAAATTCAAGGTATGGGGCATGGGACACGGAACCAAGGTCGGCCAAGGGGTTGCCGAGGCCGTGACGGCCAAAAACCTGATGGTTCGGCTTCAAGCGCCCCGGTTTTTCGTTCAAAAAGATGAAGTCGTGCTTTCGGCCAATGTCCATAATTATCTCGAAAACGATGCAGATGCTCGCGTCGTTTTGGAACTGGACGGCCCCTGCCTGGATCTGTCAGGCAAACAGCAGCAAACCGTCAATATCAAATCCGGTGAAGAGGTGCGTGTGGATTGGCGCGTCAAGGTGAAATTCGAAGGCGAAGCTGTTGTGCGCATGAAAGCGCTGACCACTGCAGAATCCGATGCCTTGGAGATGCGCTTCCCGGTCTATGTGCATGGAATGGATAAACAGGTCGCTTTTTCAGGAACTGTCCGGCCGGATAAACAGCAATCCTGGTTTACAATCCAGGTGCCGCAAGAACGCCGATCCGAGGCATCGCGCTTGGAAATCCGCTATTCGCCGACCCTGGCCGGCGCTATGGTCGACGCCTTGCCCTATCTGGCCGCTTACCCTTATGGCTGCACCGAACAAACGCTGAATCGCTTTCTGCCCACTGTCATTACGCACAACATCCTGAAACGCATGAACTTAGATATGGCTGCGATTCAGGAAAAACGCACCAATCTGAATGCCCAGGAAATCGGCGATGATCGTGAACGCGCCGGGCAATGGAAACAATTCGAGCGCAATCCGGTATTTGATACGGATGAGGTCCGGCGCATGGTGAAAAAAGGCGTCAATCGCCTCACTAATATGCAGTTGTCCGATGGCGGTTGGGGGTGGTTTTCCGGATGGGGCGAACATTCCTATCCCCATACCACGGCGGTGGTCATGCACGGTCTGCAGATCGCCCGTAAAAACAGGGTCGCCATTGTGCCGAGTGTTATGGATCGCGGCGTGCAATGGCTCCTTCAATATGAACGAAATCAGGTTGAAATGATCAAAAACGGCCATCCGAAAGACAAAATTGATCCCTGGAAGCAATATGTGGATAATCTTGATGCCTTAATTTATATGGTGTTAGCCGATGCGGGACATCAAAATGAGGCTATGCGGGAATTTTTGTACGAAGACCGCAACCACCTGACCGTGTACGGTAAAACCATTTATGGCCTTGCCCTGCATCAACAGAAACATCGTGAAAAATTGAAAATGTTATTAAGCAACATCGAACAATATCTCGTGCAAGACGATGAAAATCAGACCGCATGGTTGAACCTGGGCAATGACAGTTACTGGTGGTATTGGTACGGCAGTGAAATCGAAGCGCATGCCTATTACCTGAAACTGCTTGCGGCTGTCGATCCCCACGGCGACACCGCCTCTCGTTTAGTCAAGTACATCTTAAACAACCGCAAACATGCCACGTATTGGAATTCCACCCGCGATACGGCCGTATGTATCGAAGCGCTGGCCGACTATCTCGCAGCCAGCGTGGAAGATAAACCGGATATGAGCGTGGCAATCTATTATGACGGCAAACGGATGCAAACAGAAAAAATCACATCTGTTAATTTGTTCACCTTTAATAATAAATTCGTCATGTCCGGTGATACGGTGGAATCCGGAGAACACACGGTCGAAATTCGCCGTTCCGGCAAAGGACCTGTGTATTATAACGCCTATCTCAGTTATTTCACGCTGGAAGATCACATTGCCAAAGCAGGTTTGGAAATCAAAACCGAGCGCGCCTATTATCGTTTGAAACGGGTGGACAAGACTGTCAAAACCGCAGGTTCACGCGGCCAGGCCCTTGATCAGAAAGTTGAAAAATATGAACGCTCGCCCTTGAAAAACCTGGACACCTTGAAAAGCGGCGATCTGATTGAAGTGGAACTGACGATTCAAAGCAAGAACGATTACGAATATATCGTGTTCGAGGATATGAAGGCCGCCGGTTTTGAACCGGTCGATGTGCGAAGCGGCTACACCCGCAATGGTATGAACGCTTACATGGAATTACGCGATGAAAAGGTCGTCTTTTTCGTGCGCCGCTTGCCAAGAGGCAAACACAGCATCGCCTATCGCCTGCGGGCGGAAATTCCTGGCCGTTTCAGTGCGCTTCCGACCAGGGCATACGGCATGTACGCGCCGGAATTGCGCGCCAATTCGGATGAAATCAAGTTGTATATTGAAGATTAAATGATGCTTTGTAACCGTTCACGCCCTTCCTACGTGCAAACAAACGCGGGACAGCTTCCCGCGCGCGCTACACACTCACGCACGGCTCATGTAGAGCGGAAAGCCGTTCCGCTCAGAGGGGTCCCACGCAGGAGCATGGGAACCAGAGGGGGGAACGGTTACGATTCAGCGGTTATAATAACAAATAAAGAAGCAATCCGATTGCCAAAACATGGGCAAGAATGATACTGGGTTTGTGGCGATGAAAGCGTTCGTTCATTTCCTGGAGCCTTTTGAGGCCGCCGCACAACCGCCGGAAGCGATCCAGTCCAATGAAATTCTGATTGTCCGAGGGCGAATCGCTTTGGAACGCAAAACAGGGATAAATTGCGTACAGATTCTCTTGATAGGCATGCAACAGGTCATCAAACGCCACGCCCTGCCATGCCTGTTGGGCAACGATTTGCGCAAAAGCGCGGTTCATTACATACGCATGCGCCAGTGTGCGGTATTTTATTTTCAGCACCGATGGGTATTCGGTTTTCCGGCTGCCTTTGACCAGGCATCCGAAAAATAGGACATTCCAATGGTCATGGGTTTTTAAAAATTGAATCGCATCATTTAGCTTTTTAGGGTCGAAATTCTCAAAATTGACATCATCTTCAAACACAACAATCGTTTGGGCATTGGATTGAAGCCCTTGGCGGATGCATTGCTGATGGGATTCGAAAATTCCCTGTTCACAATTGACCGGATGGTTTTGAACAATCACAAACTCTGCCAGACCGGCCAGACCCACTTTTTCAAACTGAATGACGGCCTGTTGGCGTCGATCTGAACGTTCATCCACTGAAATGCAATATATTTTATCGAAATAATTCCAGCCCATGTATGTCGGTAGGTCGGGTTAGCGCAACGTAACCCGACGTTAAAGGCCGTTTATGTCGGGTTACGCTGCGCTAACCCGACCTACAGATTGAGAAAACGGTTACTCGTCCGATTCCACCATCCGCGTGGAACGCGCCATTTTCCAGATCAGGGCGCATCCCGCCACAAAATTATTATCTTCTCTCACCAGCGCACTATCGGTGTACACAGCGCCATTTAAATTATCCCACCGGGAATACAAGCCGATTGAAATATTTTCAGTGATATCCTTCTGCATACTTGCTGACAGTGAAAAACCGGCATAGCCGCCATTCGATTTATAAGCGCTTCTCTCCGGTGTGACATACATCGCCGGTACATCATAAAAATAGCTGTTCAGTTTTTGATCCGCCATATTCAAGCCGGCTTTCAAAAAATATTTAAACCCATGGCTTTTGTAAAACCGGCGATCATGGTATATCAGGTCTAATTCGCCGTTGAAGCCCTGGTACTCAAGATTCATGCCGCCGTCAAAATTAATCGAAGAAGCGGCCCGCACCGAGCCCATCAAATATAATTTCTTAACCGGATTACGCCCTAAAAAAAACCATTTCAAGGAAGGCCCGATTTCAAACAGGGCATCCAAATCAGACATCCCCTGGCGCGCTTCGTTGTCATCCGGCACCGGCGGATTGCCGAAAACCGAGATACTGGATTCAAAATGGTCGCTGTCAAAAAAAATACCCCGGACGCCTTCACGCGTCGCCCGGATAAATTCACCCCGATAAATAATAAATGGCAGAAGCAACGCCCACCCGGTGTATTCATCCGAACCGCGGTAATGCGGCATGTAAGCGCCTGTCCCCACTACGCCGAGTTCCCATAAGGGTTCCTTGATAACGGCTGATTCAGCCCGGCAGGGTGTGTTAAAAGAGGCGCACATATAAATTAGCATCCATACTATGATAATGATTTTTAGTGTTTTCATATCCTTTGACTGGGTTTTAATCTATTTAAATCCAATTACTTCTATATCCGGAGTAGGAGCTTTGGCTTAACGCCCTCGTATTCTTTAAAGTGATTCCATTACGTCCGAACCGCGATGAACTCCCACGACTTTTCCTTGAATCAGGATTTCATCGAAGTTATATTTCATAGGGGCATAGGACGGATTTTCAGGTTTTAATAAAATATGGTCGCCGCGATGAAAAAAACGCTTCACGGTGGCTTCCTCCTGATGAACCAAGGCCACAATAATTTCTCCATTTTCGGCAAATTGGCGGGGTTCGCAAATAACCAGATCGCCATTCAAAATAGCGGCGTCTTTCATAGAATCACCTTTGATGCGCAGGGCAAACAGATTGGACCCACGAAAGATATCCGCGTCAATCAGTATACTGCCATCCCATTCCTCCTGGGCGTATAAAGGCAAACCGGCCGCAATGCGTCCGATAATGGGCGCTTCCTTCCCCTGCCGCCGAATGGCTGTTGTACCCGGGGATGACCGCAGCAGGTGAATCGTACGACTGTAATGCCCACCCCGTTTGATCATTTTTTTGTCTTCCAAAATTTTAATCATTTGCGATATGGCGGCATGGCTTACGCCCATATCCGCGGCCGCCTGACGCAAACTGGGTGTCTTGCCGGTACGACGAACAGTTTGTTCAAGATAGTTTAAGAAACGTTGCTGTTTGGGTGTTAATTCAGGCAGCGTCATGGGTTTTCCTGACTGTTGCAGCGTTCAATTGCGTTATTGAGTTTGCGGGTTAAAGTTCTCCCCCAGTGAAGCCTTTTGTAATGAAGCGCACCACTTTTTTTTAGGCATTATATGGCATCCTCCATTTTCCGGTTAACAATTCAAAAGGAGTGCTGAACCAAAGGTTTAGCATTTTACGCTTGCA
>JAOZRC010000833.1 GCA_029940345.1 Desulfobacterales bacterium | reverse complement strand
CCCGTCAGGACGGCATATTTGTAGAATTATTGCTCTTATGTTTCGTCAGAGTCCCGTCAGGACGGCATATTTGTAGAATTATTGCTCTTATGTTTCGTCAGAGTCCCATCGGGACGGCATATTTGTAGTGTAATTGCGCATATTCTGTTATGTTGCTACAAATATGCCGTCCCAATGGGACTCTGACGGAATTTTAGCCAATTATGCTACAAACATGCCGCTCCCACGGAGCTCATATGGAATATTTAATTTCAATTACACAGGTCAAATAATTTCAGAGACATCATAATGGCCCAAAATAAAATTTCTCACAGACCGTTCTACCGCTCATTTACCAAGAATATGGTTTTGCTTGTAACAATGCTGTCATTAACACCGATGTTGTTGGTCAGCGGTATCATCCTGAATCAATTCCACTCCTCCTACCACGAAAAAGTATATGCCCATCTGAATGAGCTGGTTCATAAGCACACCCAAAACATTGACAGTTTCCTTAACGAAAGACTGAATAACATACAGTTTCTTACAGAAACATGCGGTTCTGAGAAACTTCTTAATGAGGCCGTCCTGCAGGAAAGATTGTTCCAACTGCAACAAACTTATGGAGGTGTGTTTGAAGACCTCGGAATCATCAATGAAGCGGGCGTACAGATAGCTTATGCCGGGCCGTTTAAACTGGAAAAAGCGCAGTATTCGAATGCGCAATGGTTCAATGAGGCGCTCGAAAACCCGTATTATATCAGCGATGTTTTCCTCGGTCTGCGTTCCAGCCCCCATTTTATCGTATCCGTGAAGCGCTTACACCAAGGTAGGCATTTGCTGATAAGGGCAACCATTAATTTTGAAGCCTTCAACTCGCTTGTGGAAAACCTTCGCATTGGTAAAACCGGGTTTGCCTTTATTCTGAACAGGGAAGGAGATTTTCAGACCAAACCGCATTACGACATGCTGCCAAGCCAGAAATCTTATATGGATTTTATCAAATCGGGCAAGAAAACAAGACACGGGATTTTCATTGGCGAGCATACGGATGCCTCCGAAAAGAAGGACATCATCTATTTGGCGGCCCTTCTTAAAAACGAGGATTGGATCCTGGTGTACCAGCAAGAAAAGGCGGATGCCTTTTCGGACCTGGAAACGATACAAGGTGTTGCGGGGTTGATTGTTTTAGGGGGTGCGCTGCTTATTGTCATGATGAACCTGATATTGTTCACCAAAGCGGTTATCCGGATTGACGAAGCGGACCGGGAAAAGGAGAAAATGAACCGGCAGAAAGAGATGATGAATCGGCAGATAATCGAAACCGGGAAACTGGCCTCCGTAGGCCGGTTAGCAGCCGGCATTGCGCATGAGATCAATAACCCGGTGGCCATTATGGTTGAAGAAGCCGGATGGATAGAGGATTTGCTGGAAGAAGAGGGATTTAAAAAGGGAAAAAATATGGATGAATTCCAACGCGCGCTTAAACAGATTAACACGCAGGGCAAACGCTGCAAGGACATCACCCATAAACTGTTGAGTTTTGCCAGGAAGTCAGACTCACGCATACAGAGCGTTCAAATCAACGAAATGATTGAAGAGGTCGTCGCGATTTCCAAAAAGGCATCTTACACCCGTATCTCCATCAATTCACATCCGGACAAAGAAATACCCGCTATTGACGGATCTCCCACCGAGATACAACAGGTACTGTTAAATCTCATCAATAATGCACTTTACGCCCTGGAAAAAGATGGCGGGAAAATTGATATTACCAGCCGCCTGGAAGACAGTCATGTTTTGCTTGTTGTGGAAGATGACGGTTCGGGCATTCCCAAAGCCAACCTCGACCGCATATTCGACCCCTTTTTTACCACTAAACCAGTGGGCAAGGGCAACGGGCTGGGTTTGTCGATCTGTTTCGGAATTATTCAAAAAATGGGAGGCGAAATTGAGGTGCATAGCGCTATTGATGTGGGGACCCGTTTTGAAATCCGGTTGCCCCTGAAGAACCCGATGTCCTCAAAAGCGAATGACCCATCTGACGCGACATCCACAGGCACGGGAGAATGATGATAGGAGAAAGTGTAGCTGAAAAGAAAATCAAACTCTTTCTGGCAGATGATGAAAAACGCTTAGATGTTGCTCAATCCCTGCACCACGCTTTGAATTTTGCCACAGCACATCAAAAATAAATTCCTGGTATTGCTTTTTGAAATCCGGGCCATACATGAATTTTTTATAAATACCAGTATGCGTGAACATCAACGTTATAGGTTTAATTTTTTATACGCTTTCTGGGTGTCATAGATGCTGTCGCCCGCAATTTTATGGCCTTGGGCGCTTCCGCCTTTTTCCCTGATTTTGTAATAGGATTGATAGGTTGTATAATTTTGCAGAACATCAAGGATATAGCCTTCCTCAATCACCTGGATATTGCGGTTCGCAAAAAGCGCGTTCATGCTTGCCGCGCCCTGTCCGCTCTAGTACAGCAACTTGGAAGTTCGTCCCCCGGGTTCCAAAGTTTATTCCAAGCGGTGACAGCGCTCGTAGTGCGCCCGTGAGGGCGTCGGCAAAGCAGCGCCTTA
>JAOZRC010000832.1:633-2576 GCA_029940345.1 Desulfobacterales bacterium | reverse complement strand
GCTTGGAAGGTCGGATGGTAAGCGTTTCACCGTTCACTTCAATGGTTTGTTCCAACTGGACCGGATAAACCGCGTGCACGGCCTCACCCAGGATGCGCTCGGCCCCAATCAGGCCCAACTGCTTGGCCTGTTCGAACAATTCTTCCCGAAAATCCGGATGCGCCAGGCTGATCATGGCCACCGCCCGTTCCTGTAGACTTTTGCCAAACATGTTCACGGCGCCGTTTTCGGTAATCACGTAATCGACATCACCCCGGGGCACAACCACGGCCGCATCAGTTAAACGCGGCACGATATTGCTCTCTTTGCCGTCCAGTGATGTGGAAAAAAGCATCAGAATCGATTTGCCACCCGGCGCCTTGCGGGCGCCGCGGACAAAATCCGGTATACCTGAAACACCGGCAAAAAGCGTCTGCGCGGAAGCCTCTGCCGACACCTGGCCGGTCAGGTCCATGGTGCGGGCCACATTCATAGAAACCATGCGGTTATGCTGTGCAATGATAAACGGATCATTAACGTAATCCGAAGGTCGGAAGTCGATGGCCGGATTGTCGTCCAAAGATTCGTACAGATTGAGCGATCCAACCGCCGCCGAGGCCACCATCTTGCCCTCGTTAAAACCTTTTTTGCGGTTATTGATAATCCCTTTGGAATACAGGTGCATGATATCGTTTGTAATATACTGTGAATGAATCCCCAAATCTTTTTTATTGGACAGGGCCTGGAGAGTCGCCTGGGAGGCGGCGTCCAATCCGATTTGCAGCGTGGACCCATCGTCGATCAGCCTGGCGATATACTGACCGATTCGCTTGGCGGCTTCGTTCGGAGGTGTCGGGGCGATAACTAAAAGCGCTTCCTCGTGCTCGACAATCACATCGACATCATTGACATGGATAAAACTCTGGCCCATTACTCTGGGCATTTGGGGATTCACCTGGGCAATGACAAAATCAGCGGAAACGGCGGCAGCCATGGTAACATCAACTGAGATGCCCAGACTCATCCATCCGAAATCGTCCGGCGGCGAGACCTGGATCATGGCCACATTGATCGGCAATTTACGGCTTTTAAACAACCCGGGAACATCCGACATATTCATGGGCACTACAAAACGCTTGTTGCGAGCTATGTTCTCCACCCTCGCTGATCCCAGGTAGATGGTACGGATATTCATGCTCGTATCATGGGTACGGTTGGCAATATCCGTGAGCGGGGTGGTTTCCCGGCTCATCAGTCGCACAATTTCAAGCCCGCTGAAGTTTACGGCCTGGTCCGATAACGTTCGCACCAGGACTTGGGGTTCGCCACATGACGAACCGATAAACACCCGCTGCCCCTGCCGAATGGTTTTAATCGCCTCTTCGGCACTCTTTCGTTTTTCAACGTAATTGTCCGCCCAATATAAAGTTGAGGCCATTATGCCTTCCCATCCTTGAAGTTACTCGGTTAAATGATTTTACCTTGATTTAAACATGGCTGCAACTTTAATTTGAACATTTATCATTTTGGGGCCATACCGTCAACGTAGCGAAAAACGGCAGGTTGAAATATTCGTTGGATGAGGAACATATGATGTCCCTCTCACACTCACTTCCCATACTTATTTCTGCGATGGGATAAGAATAAATATCGTTTTTTCGTCCCGTCTAACGGGACTCACAACCCGACACACTCATATCTCATTGACATTCACTAACAGTGGAGGTTTAATGAGTGTGTAACCGATGAGGTCCGGTCTGCGGGATTATTTGATGCACAACAGATTACAATGAAGGGCAGGCTCGTATGTTTTCGATATTAGTCAAATGCATGCTGATTGTTTTCATGCTGGCCGGGATTGTCGGTATAATCTGTGGCGCAAATGAAATCCGGCGCACTATGGGATTTGTATCAACGTCAACCGGCAGTGCCAAAGCAATTTTTGTTGGATACCATCGAGAAAT
>JAOZRC010000832.1:0-623 GCA_029940345.1 Desulfobacterales bacterium | reverse complement strand
ATCCACATCGATTCGCCCCTATTCACCCGCCAACCCGAAAATGATAAGTTCAACCGAATCATACGCCGTGGCAACTTATCCGGAATTCGCCTACCGCACTGAACATGGCGGTGAACAGCTTGTCCGAGAATCCAAGGTGCATGTGTTCGCAATCTACAAACCCGGCGAGGAAGTCGATATTCTGCTGTCCGATCCCGGCTACCCGCGCATTGCCAGTTTCTACTCGCTCTATTTCCGCGACATGGTCATATTCGGTCTAGGTGCGTTCGCGCTGGCGCTGGCACTTATCTTCTGGAATTTCGCTTTACCGCTGTTTCAAAAACCTTACCCGGTTGAGGTTTATTCCAATAGCGCAACTCCCAATTCAGATTCGTCGCAAACTCAAGATACAGCCCTGATTTCAGAATCACCAGAAGAGATGTTCAACGGCATCTTCAAAGAGGCATGGAATTTTCAGGTCGGCCCTATCAAGATGAAACATATTCTAATAGGTTTTCTCGCACTATTTATCTTTGTAATAATAATGTCGTTTCTCTTCGGCTCCAACCGAACGTAAAAAAGTATTACCCCGCATTTGAAATAAGACCCACAGCATTCGTTTGCTCGATCCACTGTTTAGGCGT
>JAOZRC010000156.1 GCA_029940345.1 Desulfobacterales bacterium | reverse complement strand
GCCCTCGCTCTCACACTTTTTCGCTTCGATCACGACTTTCCAAACAGGCTCTGAAACCTGAATGCAACCCAAATTCCCGGAAAATATGAAAGATGTTAAATCTTCAATCCCATTTCGGCATTCCACCAGCCCCTTTGATCGCATCCAGAGCGGCGGCCGAGGTTGCGAACTCCACGAAATTTTTAATATTTCCTGTATAGTTCTTCGCTTTGAAAATCAGGCCAAGTGTGCCGGCACTGGGATAATTTGCTTCGGTCGGTTTTTTTTCGTCTATTGTGAAAACATCAACATTGGCCCGCTTGACAACATCATAGGGTCCGAAACCGATTGTACCTTTCTTGTCTTCAATAACGGAAATCATATCAGCAGTTTTATAGGCTGTTTTCGATTTAGAGGTTATTGTAATATCCTTAAAACCCGGAAATGATTTTAACAGCGATCTAAGAGAGCTGTCACCATCTTCGCGCCTGAGAACCCTTATCTTGGCATCTTTACCACCGACATCTTTCCAGTTGGTAATTTTACCGCTATAGATATCACAAACCTGATTTGTTGAAAGGTTCTTTACGCCAACACTCTTATTTGCAAAAAATACGGTTGGCACCTTCGCATAAGGAACATACTTAAGGTCCAAATGCTTTTCTTTGTCTTTGATTCTTCTGGCGACACGACCGATTTTGTATAGGTCCTTGCCAACAGATTTTATTCCGCCTCCGGAACCGATGCTTTTGGGAACGATTATGGTTACGCCGGGATTTTTCTGACTAAATGCCTCACCGATAGCCTTAAGAATAGCCACTCCGTCCCCGGTGCCAACGATAGTAATTTCTTCTGCCATAACCGAATTGGAAAATGCCGGTCCTAAAACCAAAATCAGAACTACAATTAATGCTTTTTTCATTTTTATACCCCCTTTAGTCAGTTATCAGTTTATCGGTTAACAGCCTGTAATTCAAATATCCTAAATGCCACATGTTTTTCTGATTTCCTCATCTTCGGTTAACTCTTGAACCGATCCTTGATGGCATATACGGCCATTATCAATAATGTAACCATAATCGCTCAAACTGAGCGTGAATTTAACATTTTGTTCCGCCAATAGGACGGTTAAGCCTGTTTGCTTCAGTTTTAGAATTTTTTCCGCAATATGATCCACCAAGAGCGGCGCAATTCCTTCAGTGGGTTCATCCAGCAAAATAAATTCGGGATTGCCCATTAAGGCCCGGGCAATGGCCAATATTTTTTGTTCGCCGCCAGAAAGAAGACCTCCTTTACGTGTATCCATTTTTTCTAAGGCGGGGAAAAAATCATACAGGCGCGCTTTGTTCCACTCACCATCAGCGCGTTTCTTGTTTGCGGCAATTTCAAGGTTTTCACCCACCGTGAGGTCTGCAAAAATGCGCCGGTCATCCGGAACATAGCCGATTCCTTTGCGAGCGAGCTGATACGCTTGCCGACCGGTAATATCTTCACCTTTGAAACGGATCGTTCCTCGTTTTGGCGGCGCCAGACCCATAACGCTTTTCAACGTGGCAGTTTTTCCGGCTCCGTTGCGTCCCAGGAGGCAAACAACTTGCCCCTTTTTGATTTTCAGTGAGACATCAAAAAGAATATGACTCTGGCCGTAATACGTATGAATTTCGTTAATTTCAAGCATCACTTCCCCCTAAGTAAGCTTCCTGCACCTGTTCATTTGCTTTGACTTCCAGCGGTGCGCCCTGGATGATGGTTTCTCCCTGACGCATGACCATGATGCTCTGGGCAACTGTGAATACAACCTCCATATCGTGTTCACAAAAAAGAAACGTCAAACCGCGGGATTGAGCCAGATGGCGGATTAACGCCATTGTCGTGCGGGTTTCTTCGGGTGACATACCGGCGGTCGGTTCATCCAAAATAAGCAATTGCGGTTCTGCGCCAAGCGCAATGGCAATTTCAAGAACGCGCTTATCACCATGGGACAGTGACCCGGCAATATAAGCCGTTTTATCTGAAAGACCGACGCTTTCCAGGATGGCATCCGTTTCCTTCACAACAAGTCGGCTGGCAGGATAAAAAAGACGGCTGCTCATTTTTTGCTGGGAAAGCACCGCCACCTGAACATTTTTAAAAACAGTCAGACGGGGAAAAATATTAGCGATCTGAAATGACCTGGCAATTCCTTTTTTGCAAATCCGGTGCGGAGGTAATTTACTGATCTCTTCTTCATTGAACACAACCCGACCGCTGTCCGATTGAAGTTGACCGGTAATCAGGTTGAACAACGTGGTTTTGCCTGCGCCATTGGGGCCGATGACTGCCACAAGCGCGCCTTTTTTCACATGAAGGTCAGCTCCGTTCACCGCTTTAAAATCGTCAAATGATTTGTGAAGCGCCTCTACACGCAGCATCTATTCAGCCTCCTTTTCAGCCATTTCAATATCTTTGCCACGTAATTTGGCTATGATAAATCCCATAACACCTTCCGGAAGAAAAAAAATCAGGAGAATCAGGATAATACCGAGAATCATTGTCCAATATTCGGTGTAGGCGCCGGCAAAGGTCCGCAAGGATATGGTTATAGCCGCACCGATTATCGGTCCTGCAAATGTGAACCATCCGCCCAGCAAACACATAATAAAAACCTCCAGGGACAGCACCCAGAAAAGCAGGTCCGGGAACACGGAATGTTCCAGCACAACAAATAAAACCCCGGCAACGCCTGCAAAAAAAGTGGCAATCACAATGGCTGATAATTGAAGGCGTTGAACATTGACGCCCACCGCGGCGCATCGTTCGGGGTTGTCGCGCGCAGCTTGCAGCGTGCTTCCGAAAGGAGATTTATAGATCAGATACATCACAATCAAACAAACGGTCAAAACGATCAAAATGAAGTAATAAGCGCCGTTCAAAGCGGCAATAAAGTCGGGTATGGGGATGCCGTGCAGGCCGTCATCCCCGCCAGTGAGACTATACCATCGGAACGCGACCGCCCAGAGCAGCGAACCTAATGAAATTTGAAGCATCCCGAAATAAAGATTGGTCAACCGGATGCAAAAAGCGCCAATAATAAGACCGGCCAGAGCGGCTGTTAGCGGGCCGGCGATGAATCCTGCCCACACAGGAAGCCCCGTTTTTTTTAAAATCAGCGCAACGGTGTACGCGCCGACACCATAAAAAGCCGCATGGTGAAATTGAAACAGGCCTCCTTGGCCGACCACGATGTTCAGACTCATCGCCAACAGTGCCGTTACAAAGATAACTGCCAGGATATAGGTATAAAAACGGGGTATAACAGACGGCAGAAACATCAGGATCAAAAAAAAGGCAATTGACGCCCAAAACGATTTTTTTAAAAGTATTTCGCTGAACAAGTTTTTTCTCCTTAATTTTGAATATCGATATCATATTTCATTTTCCATTAGCATACGCAATTCAGCATCTGAAATTAGCGCTCTTGGAACTAAACAGATCAGCGGTGGCGATGCCGATGCGGGCGGTTTGGGCGGCGAGCTGGCGTTCAACTTTGCGAATATCCGGTCGCTGGCGTAGCAAATCAGCCGGAACGCCCACGGCAACAGATGCCGGCGGCAGCGGTATCGCGCTGACCTTGCTCAACTCTTCGTAAAGATGTCCGGGGGCGCGACCCATAAGCACACCCATTGTATTAATATCCTGGTTAAGTTGGATTCTCAGCGGCGGAATAGCCGCTTCCGAACTTGCCAGCACCCGTTCGGCCTGAGCAACATCTAGCGCCGTGCCCAGTCCGTGTTCGAATCTTTTCTTAGTCAGTTTCAAAACATCTTTCTGGGAGGCTATATTGCCATTCGCGGAGATAAGACGCGCCTGCAATGTGCGTATTTCAAGGTAATTGCGGGCGACTTCGGCGTACATCGTCACCATGACATCGTTGCGGTCTTCGGATGCGGCCTGGAATTCAGCCGTTTCCACTTCAACAGAGCGGCTGATGCGGCCGAAAAGATCAATTTCCCAACTGGCGTCCAGGCCTGCTGAAAAACGGGTGCGCGTGAATGCGTTGGCCGCGCCGGTTTCACCGCCGGCGCGATCTACGGTTCCGCCGCTCACGGCGTTAACGACCGGTGCAGCCTGACCGGAAACCACGCCTAATCGCGCACGTGCTTCGTTGACACGTGCGACCGCTATGCGAAGGTCATGATTGCTGTCTGCGGCCATTGCGATGAGGCGGCTTAACATGGGATCATCAAATATGTTCCACCACTCGCGTATATCCGTTTTATCGGGTTTCAAGGACGGGTCCTCTGTTTTTTGCCATTCTCCAGGTGGTTGCATTTCCGGCGCTTTGTAATCCGGCCCAACGGTTGTACAACCGCTTATTATAAATAAAAGTGCAATGATATTTAAAAAGGTGTTGCGTGTTCGCATTTTTAAATCTCCACTTTAAAAGTTGCGGAATGTCAAGAATGGAAAATCTTTCGTTCCGATCCGCAATCTGAAAGAATGCGGTACGCAGAGGCGCAATCAGCCTCTGGAAAATCAATTGAAATAAAAATACCGGAAAACTTTTAGCTAAGTACCAATCTCGATGCAAAGGCGCCGCTTATCTGTTTTCGACGCGTAAATAGTCGAAAGCTACGGTTTGATGGCCACATACAGCAAAGCTGATAATTTTGATGGGTTTCATGGGCATCTTACCTTTTTCTATAAGGGTGTCATTAACATAATAGCGGAACCAGCCGGAACGAACTTTCACTATCTGACGCACTTTGGATTTATCGACGCCTTTTAGCTGCCCGAATGTTTGGAAAC
Organism: Desulfobacterales bacterium; assembly: GCA_029940345.1. Taxonomy (GTDB): domain Bacteria; phylum Desulfobacterota; class Desulfobacteria; order Desulfobacterales; family JAUCGF01; genus JAUCGF01. The sequence goes on along the minus strand of JAOZRC010000156.1, from coordinate 4,961 downwards.
TGGTGTTCCCCGTCTCCGGTTCCTGGCCTTCTTTATACATAACAAACCGTGCGGTTCTGTTATTTTGAAGCTCGAAAGCCATGCGAGTCTTTTGGTCTGGCTGCAACGCAAAACTGTAAGGTGCCTGTTCGCCTTTTTGCCAGATCGTATCCAGGATCACATCAAAATCGCCTTTCACTGCTATGCTGTTTGTTTCACCGTAACATTCGTTATCAATATCAACGGACATCATATATTGCCCGTTTTCAAAATACATCTTTTTGTGTTTTTCCACACGCGGTGCCCATCCGGCATCGGCATTCATAAATGAATCCTCCATAAGCGTTTCACCTTGGCCGGATGAATCCAAAGACGTGATTTTCAGATGCTTATAAGCGACTTTCTGTTTGTCGCACATCATAAAACCGACTTTATCAAAACGATTGACATCAATATCTCCTTTTTGGACAAATTTGCCATTGGCATAGTATTTAAAAGCACCGTCATAAATATCCACACGCTGAATATTCATTGCGGATCCGTCGCCTTTATAAGCCTGACCTTTTTTCCAATTGTACTTTGTCTTCCATTCACCCTCTGTTTTGACAGCAGCAGCGGCGGTGCCATCAGCTTTGAGCATAAAAAAACCACGGTCATCTTTTTCACCAATGAAATAAAATCCGTAGTTGTCATATTTGCCGTTTATCCAAACGGATTTAACTTCAACGCGCAGACGTTGCGGCAAGGTGATAGGAATTTCGTCATGAAAACACTTTTTATACATCCCGCCTTCAAGAATATAGGCGCTGTTTTCCATATAAAATTTATAGCTGAAAGATTCACGCACCGACCATTCCGAATTGGCGGCCTGATCAAAACTTTCTTCTAAAACAACACTGGGTCTGTGCGCTATCCAATACAGGCCTCCGCAAACTGCGGCCAAAAGTATAAGAGCGCTGATTATACGCTTTAATTTTTTGGAAAAAAGCTGTTTCCGCTCAAATTCAAGTCGGACTTCATCGGCGATGCGGTCCACTTCTCTTTTGGTGAGGGATGTGATATCCGACAGAGCTTCCCGATGGGCATCGGCATGTTCAAGATTCGTTCTTTCCTGTTCTTTCTGAAACGTGCGTTTTCGAATTTCGGCTAGTATTTTTTCTTCAAGTTTTATATTCATGTTAAGCACTCATATTCTTGGTATTAGGATCAGGAAGGTGAAGGCATCCTTGATCTTCCACTGCCTGATTCCTTTGAACATCAGGTTTTCCGTGTCAAATGGGAATGCTGTTTTTCAGCAGTTGTGCCGCCGTGGGGCCGGATTTTATACGGCTCGAGACCGGGTTACCATGACATCGTTGCGGTCTTCGGCGACGGCCTGCAACTCAGCCGTTTCCGCTTCGATAGAGCGGCTGATGCGGCCAAAAAGATCGATTTCCCAACTGGTGTCCAGGCCTGCTGAGAAACGGGTGTGCGTGGATGCGTTGGACGCGCCGGTCTCACCGCCGGCGCGATCTACGGTTCCGCCGCTCACGGCGTTAACGACCGGAGCGGTCTGACCGGAAACCACGCCCAATCGCGCCCGGGCTTCGTTGACGCGTACGACCGCGATGCGAAGGTCATGGTTGCTGTCAGCGGCCATTGCGATGAGGCGGCTTAACATGGGATCATCAAATATGTTCCACCACTCGCGTATATCCGTTTTATCGGGTTTCAAGGACGGGTCCTCTGTTTTTTGCCATTCTCCAGGTGGTTGCATTTCCGGCGTTTTGTAATCAGGGCCAACGGTTGTACAGCCGCTTAACAGTATTAGAAGCACAATAAGCTTTAAAAATTTAATGGCGTGCCGTGTTCGCATTTTTTATCTCCTTATTAAAAAATCGTGGATAATTATCCGTATACGATATCATCGTAAGTCTAACCGGGTTTAGGGATTTCCCCAAAAATAAACTACCCAAAATGTAGGGAGCGTTAGCGTAGCCAAACGCACCCTACATCATCCGCCATAAATCCGAATGCCTTATTTCCGCCAATATTCGGGAACCAGCAAAATAATCACCGTAAATATTTCCAATCTTCCGATGAGCATATCCCCGATCAACACCCATTTGGCTAAACAGGGAAGCGCCCCAAAATTTTCGGTGGGTCCCACCAGGCCAAAACCGGGGCCGATGTTGCCGATGGTTGCGGCAACGGCTGTCAATGATGTTACAAAATCGACACCCAGGCCGGCTAACAGAACTGTGCTTAATGCAAAAAGCCCCATGTAAAGCGCTAAAAAGCCCAGAATGCTTTGCATAACATCATCTGAAACGGGTTTCCCGCTAAGTTTGATCTGCGTAACGGCATGGGGATGGATTATAGTAAACAGCTCTTTATAGCAAAATTTGAAACAGAGCATAATACGCAAACATTTCATCCCACCGCCCGTGGACCCGGCGGATGCGCCTATGAACATACAAAACAGGAGGATAATTTGACTCATAGCGGGCCAATGTTCATAATCGGCGGTGGCAAATCCGGTTGTGGTAATGATGGAAACCACCTGGAAAGAAGCGAAACGAAGGGTTTCTCCCACCGTTTTATAAATTATGCCATGAATATCAACGCTGATGAGCAGGGTGAATAATAGCACAACACCGAGAAAGAACCGGCATTCCGAATCACGCCAGAATGCCAGTGGCTTGCCCCTTAACATCTGGTAATGTAGTGAAAAGTTGATTCCGGCCAGAACCATGAAAATGATAATAACGGTGTCTGAATAAACGCTGTCATAGTGCGCTACGGAACTGTTTTTAGGCGAAAATCCTCCGGTGGGCATTGTTGTCATGCTATGGCACAACGCATCATAAAAGCCCATCCCGCCGCATAAAAGCAGGATAACTTCCAAAACGGTGAAAAGCAAATACACTTGCCACAAAATTTTGGCCGTATCACTGATACGGGGTCTGAGTTTATCCACAACCGGACTGGGAACTTCCGCTTTGTACAGTTGCATACCGCCAAAACCTAAAAAGGGAAGAATAGCCACAGAAAGAACGATAATACCCATTCCGCCTAACCATTGGATCAGGCTGCGCCAGAAAAGCAAGCCTTCAGACAGCCCTTCGATATTGGCCAAAACAGATGAACCGGTAGTTGTGAATCCTGATACAGATTCAAAAAAGGCATCTGTGAAAGCAGGTATTTCACCTCCTGAATAAAACGGCAGGGCACCAAACAAACCAATGGCGATCCAACCCAATGTTACAATCGCCATACCTTCGCGAGGACTGATCATCTCTTCGGCATCGTCAGAACGGCCACAGGCGTAAAATATGACACCAATCAAAACGGTGATGCCGATAGCGATTAAAAAGGACGTTACGCTTCGGTTATGGTAATACAGCCCGACGAAAAGGGAGAGCAACATGGCCAAGCTTTCAAACAAAGCCAACGCACCAATAATTTTAAGGATAAAGCGCCACCGCATTTAAAAAGACTCCGGTTTGATTGCCAAGATTTTTTCAATTTTGGGTATCGCTCGTTTACGAGCGATAACGACAATCCGATCATTGGGTTCAATCATACTTTCACCGGATGGGATAATCACCTTTTCTTCACGAATAATGGCCGTTATTAATGCCCCCTTGGGAAAAGAAATCTTTTTTAAGGGTTTTCCGATAATGGCCAAATCGTTTGACACCCTGGCCTCAATGAACTCCGCTTGCTCGCCCCGGATTAAAATGGCGGATAGCACTTTGCCTTTGCGCAAATAATGTAAAATTGAGTTAATTGCCGATAATCGCGGACTGATCACCTGTTCAATACCAATAGCGGCCGTTAACGGTAAATATCCGAGCTTGCTGATCCGGGTAATCGCCTGGCGTGCGCCTAAGCGTTTCGCCAGAAGTGACGTCAGGATATTGGTTTCCTCATTATCGGTCAATGTGATTACCACATCAATATCGCGAATTCCTTCTTCCAGGAGAAGACTTTGATCGGAACCATCGCCTTGCAGCACAACTGCCTTATTCAATTTTGCGGCTATTTCCTGACACCGCTGATAGTTTTTTTCAATTATTCTGGCATGAATCGACTCTTTTTCCAAAGTGGCGGCCAGTCGCAACCCAAGGCGGCCGCAACCGATAATAAGAACACGATGCAGGGGGGCCTCCTTTTTATCAAATACGGCCATTGCATCTGCCAGCTTTTCTTCTTTACAAATAAAATAGATAACATCGCCGGCCGCTAAACAGTCGTTGCCGCAAGGAATAATTAATTCATCGTTGCGTATAATCGCGACAATCAGAATACCCGGATTTCCAGTTTTGGCGGGAAAATCGGAAAGTCGTACCTTATCTAAAAAGGTGGTTTGTTCCAAGCGGATTGCCACCGAAGTAATCCGTCCGTCTGCAAATTCCCCGATATCGATAGCGCCGGGTATTCGCATTAATTTGATAATCATCTTAACGACTTCAGTTTCCGGATTAATGACCGTGTCGATATTGGGAGCATGCGTGCGAAAGTGGTCATGATAGTTATCGAAATCAGCTTGACGAATACGGGCCAATTTTTTTGTAGAGGCGGATAATGAATCAGCGATCATGCAGGCTGCCAAGTTGACTTCATCACTGTCAGTCACGGCCAGCATAATTTCGGTTTCCTGTATTCCGGCAGCTTCCAAAACCACCGGGCTACTACCGGATCCGCAAACTGCCTGGACATCTATTTGATCGACTACGCGGTCAAGGGCATCCTGGTTTACATCAATAACAACCACCTCTTTATTTTCGTGCGCCAAATGATGGGCAATGTGAAAACCGACTTCACCCGCGCCTATTATGATAATTTTCAAAAGATTGATTCCTTTACGATCTTATTTTAGGAATGGGGACGAAATAATTTATCCATTCCGGAGTGCAAATAGGGGCTACCAACATAAGCTGGGACAATAAATGTAGTCGTAGCGACTGTTATCAATGTCAAGAGTTTTTTACTTCCAA
>JAOZRC010000155.1 GCA_029940345.1 Desulfobacterales bacterium | reverse complement strand
CTAAACCTTCGGTTCAGCACTCCTTTAAAGTGTTAAGCGGAAAATGAAGGATGCCTGTTATTCTTTGGCATATGGCCTGAACCTAAACGATAATTACGGTCTTAATTCTTATTAAACTGAATCCTTGTAGTTTCAGGAAAGTCTAAACCGGAAATTGAAGAATGCCGTATTCTGACAATTAATCCCGTCTACGGTGTTTGGATGCTTTGTTTCTTTTTTTATAATTTTTATTTAGGGGTTGCGATTTGTTCTTAGAACTGATGATATCTTCAATGTTAATTTCAGTATCAAAGCCGTCTTCCAACCGGATGGCCACACGGTTGTTAATCGGATTGTGCCGAATCACCCTTCCCTCGCCATTGCCTGTTTTGACGATACTACCGATACGGGGATATTTTTCTTTCAGTTTCATGTAGGTTTCATATTCATACGTCAGGCAGCACATTAAGCGACCGCATTGACCCGAAATTTTGGTCGGATTCAGTGACAGTCCTTGTTCTTTGGCCATTCGTATTGATACCGGACCAAACTTATCCAGAAAAGAAGTGCAGCACAAAACACGTCCGCATCTTCCTAAACCTCCGCACATCCGCGATTGGCTACGGATGCCCACTTGACGCATCTCGACCCGAACACTAAGCTCTCTTACAAGCATTTTTACCAGTTGTCGAAAATCAACACGTCCGTCAGATGTAAAAAAAAAGGTGAATTTACTAGAGTCAAAAGTGCTTTCAACAGCGAAAAGGTTCATCTTTAAACCCAGTTGCTTAATGCATTCCTGACAGAAAATATGCGCTTTCTTTTCCGCTTCAATATTTTTATCCCGCTGGATGAAGTCTTTTTCATTGGCCAGGCGAAATACTTTTTTTAACAGTCTGTCCAGCGGTTTATCTTCGCAAGTGGCTGGTGGAGAAGCGACATATCCATACCCAAGGCCATGCCGGGTTTCAACAATCACTTCATCCCCTTTTTTAAGCACGAATGCACCCGAATCAAAATCGTATACTTTGCCGCCCGGCTTAAATTTTATTCCGACGATCTTATACATACTCGAAAGTTACAAGTTACAAGTTTGAAGTTACCAGCCTGAAGTTACAAGTAAAAATGGGTAATGAGTTACATGATAATTTGAAATTTTCAACTTATAACTATTAGCGTATGAGTCGTATAAACAGACTGTCTAAGGTTAAACGCAAATTGGCGTTTGCCTGAATTTTTTTTTGGGCTGTCTGAACGGCTTCCAGTTTTGCCAGCAGTGTTCCAATTGTATTCTTTTCAGACAGATAGCGAATTTTATCTGTTAAATCATAATTTATAATTTTTTCAGGGCAATACCGAAAAATCAGCAGGTCTCGCAGCCATGACTTAATTCCGTCTAATAGTTCATTGATGTTATTTTTTTCCCGGGAAAACCTTGCCGAGAGCGCCAAAATCATCGCAGGCGATTGTAAAGTGGGCGAATTAAGCGAGTCTGGCCAGATAGCACCAAGAAGCAGATTGCGTCGGTTTAGCCAATCATTTTCTAACAAGGACATCGCTTTGGCAAAGCTGCCATGAGACATTGCTGCCAGGACCGCCGCTTTCTCAGACGAAATATTTTTTTTGATCATCAACATCTCTTTGATATGTTGAAGAGGGATCGGATGAAATCGAATTGGCTGGCAACGGGAGGTGATTGTTGGCAGCAGATCCCTTCTATTTTCCGCAATCAGGATAAAAACAGTTCGATCAGGTGGCTCTTCCAATACTTTAAGCAGCGCATTCGCGGCAGCCGGATTCATCGTTTGTGCATTATCTATGATCACCACCCTTAATTTGGCCGTATAAGGTTTCAGGGCGATAACGAGGCACAAATCACGGATTTGTTCGATTTTGATGACTTGTCCTGATGGTTTAATCCGAATAATATCGGGATGGCTTCCCGATTTTATTTTTCGACATACCCTACAAACACCGCACGGGTTATACGGGTTCCGCGCTAAAGTAGCGTGCGTGCCGTCTGTGATCTTTTGCTTGGAAACTGTCAGGTTATCATTAACGTTTCCCAAACAATTACAGAGCATTGCAAAAATGTCAGCGGTAGTGTGTTTACCAATGCCTTCGTTTCCGATGAAAAGAAGCGCATGGGGAACATTTCCATTCTGATGGAGGGTGGTTAAAATGCTGATTGGCTGTGTTTGGCCAATGATTTTTTCAAATCCGCACACGAAATGTCAATCATGCCTTTTGGGCGTTAATACCATTTACACGCTCTTTCAGTTCTTTACCCGATTTGAAAAATGGCAGTTTTTTGGGTTTGATCGTCACTTTTTCACCGGTTTTCGGGTTTCGGCCAGTGTAACTTTTATACTCTTTAACAAAAAAACTGCAAAGTCCGCGAATTTCGACGCGTTCTCCCCGGGCTAAAGCACTAGCCATCTCATCAAAAAAAATTTGAACAACCTCAGCCGCCTCAGCTTTTGTCATGTGAGCCTTCGCTTTTAAAGCGGCAACTAACTCCAATTTATTCATCAGTTCACCTTTATTAAAATATATTCCGAATCCTATTAGTTTCTCTATTAGCTACAAATTAATAAAAAGTCAAGGTGTTATCGTAAGATTTCAGGAACCTTTTCAATCTCATCCGCTTCGATTTCGACGGATGCAAACTGATTGAGCGCATCAATATTGACAATGACGCGTCCTTTGCCGCGATAGCTGGAAAAATAACCGGTAACGCCGGCAAAAGGACCGGAAACGACCATTATGTGTTCCTTTTTTCTAAACCGGCGCCCGGTAACAATCGGTAGTCCTGTTTCGACTATGATTTTCAAAGAATCCACCGCTTCTCGCGGAACCGTTAACGGCCCCAAACGATTACCGATGATACGTACAAAACCGGCTGATTTCACAATACAATAATGCTCATACCGGTCCAGATTCGTTCTTACGAAAGTATACCCGGGAAACAGCGGTTTTTGAATCATCAGTTTACGATCCTTACGCTTGCTCGGTACCCGGATTTTCGGAAGAAAAGATTCCAGTTCTCTCTTTCCCAGGCAGTAATGGAGGTTATTTTCGCACCGGCTGCGCGCATGCAGGACGTACCAAAAATGAGGCTGTTTAGATTTTGCCATTTATAAATCACTTTCAACCCGAATCGGTATTGAATTAAGGTTGTGATAGAACAACAGAACCTTTACGAATTAACGAACATGCCACTCCCGAATAGCCGCATCATAAGATTCGATTGTTCCGATATCTCGTAAATATTCTTTAATTTCATATCCATACATTTTTCCGACTAATTTCGGAAACAGATGAAATCCCAGATCACATACAGTGTCAGTCTGCCTGATACAGCTATCGGTAAAAAAGGAAAATATTTCAGGTGTTGCCACATAAACACCCCCGTTGGCAAGATCAGAAGCGGGATTATTTGGTTTTTCTATAAAGCTAACAATTTTTTGGGTGTTATCAAGTTTAACTATCCCACATTCACGGGGAACCGGCGCATGGATCAAACCCATTGTAAGGATTCCGCCAAGAGCGCTGTAGTCGTCATGCTGTCTGATCATTCGTTTAAGATCAAGCGTTGTCAGGTTGTCCGCATAAATAATCAGGAATTTTTTTTCATTTATTACGGCGCTGCGGTTCATCCAAATTGTCCCTCCGCTGCCAAGCAATTTTTTTTCGTATAGCAGTGTGATTTCCGGCTTTACATTCGGGCGGATTCGTTTCAGAAAACGTTCGACCTTATCAGCATGATGATGGGTGTTGATCAGAATTTCACTGACACCGCACTTCTCCAAAAGTTTAATCCATATTTCAAGAAGCGGTTTGCCATGTATTGGGATCAGACATTTGGGGATAACGGAAGTGTAAGGCCTTAGCCGCGTCCCTTTGCCGGCGGCGAGCAAAAACGTTTTCATCATTCAGATGTCAGCTTTACGGATAACATTTAATTGTTTCATCTGCTTTTCAGCATACGCCAGGATATCCCCTTTCGCATCCTGACCGCGAAGATACTCCCAGTAATCACGGATACTTTCCCTGACACTATGTTCAGGTTGCCACCCTAAAGACTGTAATTTACCCGTGTCCGAAAAAATATGGCGTGTATCGCCATACCGATACTGTCCTGCCAAAACAGGTTGCAGGCGGCGTTCGGCCACTTCCTGCATGGCGTTGTAAAAGTCAAGCACGGTCCAGGCAATGCCGCCGCCCACATTAAAAACCTGGTAATCGGCTTCCGGTTTTTCCAACACAAGTAAATTAGCGCGAACCACATCCTGAATATTAATAAAATCTCTTACCTGACAGCCATCTTCGAAAATAAGCGGTTCACGCCCGAAAAATAGTGCAAGCGCAAAAATACGCATGGCGCCGGAGTAGGCATTATAAAATGATTGTCTCGGCCCCTGCACAATTGAGTAGCGCATCACTACCGAAGGTATATTATACCGTTTTCCCAACTGAATTGCAATCTGTTCTTGCGAATGTTTGGAAAGCGCATATTGGTTGCACGGATTAATCACAGTTTCGTCGGAGGCCGTCCATTCGAGTTCCATATTGCAAGAAGGGCATATATGATTCCAAGCCCCGCGGGACAACTGCCTTTCCAATCGTATCGACGGAAAAACGTGACCATCGCGCTGAAAACAGGCAGGGCATTTGTACTGTCCTTCTCCCATAACCGCCTGGCTGGCTGCCACGATAACTTTCTTTACTTTGTGAAAGCGCTCGTTTTCAACCAGGATTTCATAAAGAAGCGCCGTTGAAACTGCATTGATGTGAAAAAAAGTTGAAAAATCGGTCAGGTAATCCTGATATGCCGCCAGGTGATAAACGGCGTCAATATCCTCCAGCGCTTTGAGCCATGTCGATTTATCACGAACATCGCCGCCGATGAATTCGGCTTGCGGGTGAAGATATGGCGGTTTGCCGTACGGGTGGATCGTTGGGTGAAGATTATCCAGGATACGAACACGATGTCCCGCCTGAATCAGTGCATCTGCCGTATGAGAACCGATAAATCCGGCCCCGCCGGTAATAAGAATATTCAAAAAAGCTCCTTTTCTGATTATTTACTGGAATAGGAACGATAGTCAAAGATCACTTTGCTGCCGCTTTCTTCAATCATAAAAGGCATTTCGCGATACTCCTTTAAGGCTTCAAACACCGAATTCTGTTTTTCCCGAGGCACAATCAGCAGCAAAAAACCGCCGCCGCCGGCACCGGCGATTTTTCCTGCTAAGGCACCGGCCTGGCACGCTTTCAAATACATCTTATCAATTCGATCATTGGCGATTCCGGATGCCATCTTTTGTTTCAATTGCCAATTCAGGTCCATCAATTCGCCCCAGGTTTCAATCGCTCCGTTTTGCATCGCCTCAATAAAGGGGTCTACCAATGAAACCATTTTTCCCAACATTGCTGACGTGTCCGGCGATTCCAGATTTTTATTTTGTTCGGCCAGAATTTTATCAGCGCTACGTGTGATGCCTGTATAATAAAGGAGTAGCGAAGATGCAAATTTGCGTTTAACATTGTTTTGCAAGGATATAGGAGTGCGTTCGGTAATATCTCCGGTGTTAAACGTAAATTTATTGACACCGCCATACGCTGCGGAATACTGGTCCTGTCGGCCGATCGGTTTGTTCATGATATCGATTTCAATGCGGCAGGCATCTTGCGCCAATTGTTCAGCGGTAACCAGGATATTCTGATAGGTGTACAAGGCATGTAGGAGCGCAACCGTAATTGAACTGGAGCTGCCGAGTCCTGATCCGGAAGACGGAATGTCTGCCAACGTGGTGATTTCAATACCTTTTTCCACACCGGTGATTTTCATTGCCTCGCGCACCAAATCATGGCGAATTTCAGATACACGGCTTACGCATTCTTTCTTAGAATAATTGATATAGATCATATCATCGAAACGTTCTTTGACAATCGCGTAAACGAATTTATCAATTGCCGTACAAATGACCTGGCCTTGCTTTTGGGAATAAAATGCTTTCAAATCTGATCCACCGCCGACAAAACTCACCCGTAACGGCGTCCTGACAATAATCATAATTCATACTCCGTTGCTTATCTGAAATAGCCATTATGGCAGATGTGAAGAAAATGACAGATAACTTCTTGAACCTTGTTAAATTTTGCAGTATAAAGCGGAGATTATCCAAAAAGTCAAGTGTGTATTCGGAATTCCACATTCCGATAATCAGCTTGAGGCCAAAATACAATATAAAGTGATAAAAAGCAAAATGAATATTTTATTAACAAATGACGATGGCATTTATGCACAAGGATTATGGGCGCTTTATGAAGCGTTTGCCCTGACAGACACCGTCGTTGTGGTCGCACCGGATCGTGAACGCAGCGCCGTCGGCCATGGCATTACACTCAACGAACCGTTGCGTATCAAACGAATGGCGGTGAACAATGGCAATTATGGCTATGCTGTTAACGGTACACCGGCCGATTGTGTGAAGTTAGGCTTTCAGGAAATTGTAAAAGATCAGCCAGATATTGTTGTTTCGGGCATCAATCCGGGCGCCAATGTCGGCATTAATCTTAACTATTCCGGCACTGTGGGAGCCGCGCGGGAAGCGGCCCTAAACAATATTCCGGCCATTGCAGTCTCCGTTTACGGATGGGAAGTCCGTAATTACGAAGAAACTTCACAATTTATCAAAGAACTTGCGGTCAAAACCGTTGAAAAGGGGCTTCCTTTCGGCGTTTTCCTGAATGTGAACATTCCCAATAAACCGTGGAAAGAGATCGGAGGTATTCAGATTAGCAAACAGGGCATTTCGTCACCACTGGCAATTATCGAAAAAAGAACAGACCCTCGCAAACGCGAATATTACTGGCAAGGGTGTGATATTCAAAAAAGTTTTGGTAACCCGGAGATTGACAGTGCCGCTTTGGAGCGGGATTATATTTCGATCACGCCGATCCAATGTGATATGACCGCTTACAAAATGATTGACAAACTCAAACAGTGGCCGATCAGTTTAAACGGGAGGTAAATAAATGCTCAAAATCGGAATAATTGGCGGTTCCGGATTAGACGATCCGGACTTTATGCAAGATGCTGATGAAATCAAAGTTGACACGTCCTTCGGGCCCCCTTCTTCAACCTTGATGATTGGTAAAATTGGCGCTACGGAAGTTGTTATTATCGCCCGCCATGGCAAAAATCATCAATTCAGCCCCACCCAGGTCAATTATCGAGCCAATATCCAGGCATTAAAATCTCAAGGGGTTACGCATATTGTTGCAACCACGGCCTGCGGCAGTTTAAGAACGGCAATCAGGCGAGGTGACTTTGTCCTTCCTGATCAATTTATTGATTTTACGCGCCATCGTAAAACAACATTTTTCGAATCATTTGACCAGGGAGCCAAACATACGCCAATGGCCGAGCCTTTTGACACCGACTTGCGTCAGGCCCTTTTGGCAACATCGAAAACCCTTGGGTATAAAATGCACGATGGCGGCACGGTGATCACAATTGAAGGGCCGCGTTTTTCCACCAAAGCAGAATCCAAAATGTTCCGTATCTGGGGGGGCGATATTATCAATATGTCGGTGGCTCCGGAGGTGATCCTGGCCAATGAAGCCGGAATTCCATACTCTGCGGTGGCCATGTCAACCGATTATGACTGTTGGAAAGAGGATGAAGTCCCCGTTTCCTGGGAAGAAATCTTAGCGGTGTTTAATAAAAATGCGGACCGCGTAAAAAAATTATTAGTTCAGTTCATTTTAAATCATTCAAATCTGTTAATTAATAAGGTATAAAAATTATGGAAAATTTGAAGGCATCTATCCGATCAATCCCCAACTGGCCGATTGACGGCGTCATTTTCAGAGACCTCACAACCCTGATGCAAAATCCGCAAGCATTTAAAGAAACCTGTGATCTGTTTCACAACCGTTATAAAAATCTGCCGATTGATAAAATTGTGGGCATCGACGCCCGTGGTTTTGTTTTTGGTGCGGTGCTCGCGTATCATCTCAATGTCGGATTTGCACCGGTCCGAAAAAAAGGCAAGCTACCATATAAAACGATTCGTGAAAGCTACACACTTGAATATGGTGAAAACACGGTTGAAATGCACAAAGACGCGCTTTCAAAAGGAGAGCGCGTTGTTATTGTGGATGATCTGCTTGCCACTGGCGGCACGATCACCGCTGCTGTCAATTTGACAGAGCGTCTGGGCGGCGATATTGTGGAATGCGCCTTTGTCGTCGAACTTCCCGATCTCAAAGGCCGTGATAAGATTAAAAACCAGAAGGTTTATTCGATGGTGACGTTTGAAGGAGAATAGGCGCAGCCTTTGCGATAACGTTTTCAATAATATCTGCTAACCGGGGCGTAGCGGCTTGAGCGACTGCAATAACGTCGTCCACTTTCACTGCAACCGGTATGTCAGGATTATGAATGTTGGTTAGGATTGAAAGCGCAAGAACTTTCATGGAAGCATGCACACCGGCAATCACTTCATGCACCGTCGAAAACCCCACCGCATCAGCGCCAATAGTTTTCAAAAAACGGATTTCAGCCGGTGTTTCCAATGAAGGTCCTGATAAACCGGCATAAACGCCTTGAAGAAGGTGAACATCCGTCAGTTGCGCTAATGAAATAAGTGTAGGATCGTAAGCATTCAGCATATCGGGAAATCTTACGCCCCAGCACTCTTCATTCGGTCCTATGAGCGGATTTGAACCGGTAAGATTGATATGATCGGTAATAATCATGATATCACCGGCGCGAAACTGTAAATTCAAACCTCCGGCCGCATTGGTAAGGATTAAAATTTTAACACCCAACGCCTGCATGACTCGAATCGGAAAGCACGCCTCACGCGGCGAATAGCCCTCATAAAGATGAAAACGGCCTTGCATAGCGATACAGGGAATATTTTGCAGCGCACCGATTAACAGGCGGCCATGATGACCTTGAACCGTTGATGTGGGGAAATGGGGAATATCCTGGTAGGCGATCGACGTTTGAATAGACATCGCGCCAATACTGGCGCCAAGCCCTGTTCCGGTGAAAATGCCAATGCGCGGCTGGTTGTGCAAATATGATTGTAAATATTTTTTGGTTTCGTCTACTTTTTGACTGTATCGTTCGCTATACTTTTTATTTATTAAAATATTTGTTTTGGGTTTTAGTTTGGATCTGTTTACCCTGTTTTTAGGTCCGATATAGGTTCGCTTTTGACGAGACTGTTTTTTATTCTTATCCCAATAAGACTCTGCCTCGTAGAGATAAATTCTACCATTTATTTTCTGTTCGACAATATAGCTCATAGTGATTAATCCTAATAACTATTAATTATTAGATATAGTTACTATATATTTTTAAATTAATCAAGAAGTAAATTTTCATGGTTATTAACTAATTTAAGATTGATGGTCTCGTAAAAAGTCATAAATTCGTCATTTTTCAAATTTTGCACCTAATGATTTCAATAGGTTGCGAGATGGAAATATTGTGCATCCTTCATTTGCCAGTTGACACTTGAAGCGGTCATAAAGGAGTGCGGAAGTAATCTGATGTTTTTTGGCATTTTTCGAAGTGTCCGTCAGGCTTCGGTGCGAAAAATGCCTGATCATATAATCGGGCCGCACTCCTTAAAAAGTATGAACTACTTTGAGTTTGATATGAAGGTTGCCGAAAATCGCATGAATTCCAACAGCCTGATTGCCCTGAGATACATTCTTGACATCA
>JAOZRC010000831.1 GCA_029940345.1 Desulfobacterales bacterium | reverse complement strand
CATTTAAAGTTAAAACCGACGGGGGCCAGGTGGATGCCCTTTCCGGCGCTACGATTACATCTCAAGGCGTCTGTCTTGCCGCTACGGATGCCGGGGCGCTTTATAAACGCCTTAAAGATCAAATTACGGAAGAGCTGAAAAATATCAAAACACAGTAATATAAAGGGAGAGCTGTCAGATGGCCAAATCAATTGTTCAGGAATTTACGAAGGGCCTATGGGAAGAAATACCGCCATTTCGACTGGTGCTAGGGCTTTGCCCGGTGCTGGCGGTGACGAAATCAGTTGAAAATGGAATCGGTATGGGATTGGCAACAACGTTTGTGCTAATCGGCTCCAACTTGTTGGTTTCGGCGATGCGCAAAATAATTCCCGGTAAAATCAGAATTGCCTGCTTTATTATTATCATCGCCACGTTTGTCACCGTCGTCGAACTGTTAATGCAGGCTTATACGTATGCATTATTTCTTAAGTTAGGTATTTTTATTCCTCTTATTGTTGTGAACTGTATCGTTTTAGGACGAGCCGAGGCGTTTGCGTTTAAAAACGGCGTTGTCCCATCACTTGCGGACGGTGCCGGCATCGGCGTGGGATTCACCCTTGCACTTGCGGCTTTAGGGGCAGTAAGAGAACTTTTTGGCACTGGCGGATTAACAATATGGAGTGATTGGGGTTTAAGCCTTCCAATGATTTTCGGGTCATCTTTTCAACCGTTTACATTTATGGTTGAAGCACCAGGCGCTTTTGTTTGTTTAGGCCTTATGCTATGCTTAATGAATATGTTTGAAAAATAGCAAAACTGATTAAATCTGACAGGAGTAAATCGAATGGGCGACTATATCGTGCTTGTGATAAGCTGTATTTTTGTAAACAACATTCTGCTGGCGCAGTACCTCGGCAACTGTCCGTTTTTAGGTACATCCAAAAAAATGGAAACTGCGGTGGGTATGGCCATGGCGGTCGTTTTTGTCTTGGTTATGGCAGGCGTCATCACCTGGATTACGGACCGCTACTTTCTAAAACCGTATGATCTTGAATATCTGAAAACCCTTTCATTCATTTTGGTAATCGCATCTTTGGTGCAATTTGTTGAGATGTTTCTGAAAAAGAGCATTCCCGCATTATACGCCGGCCTTGGCATCTTCCTGCCGCTGATTACCACTAACTGCGCTGTCATGGGTGTGTGTCTGATTAACATCAAAGAAGAGTATACGTTTATGCAGGCCCTGGTTGCTTCATTCAGTTATGCGGCGGGCTTCGGTTTGGCACTGGTCCTGTTTGCAGGCGTGCGTGAGCGCATTCTTTTGGGAAGGGTACCGAAACCGCTGCAGGATACATCCATTGCGTTAGTCACCGCCGGGTTGCTTTCACTCACCTTTTTTGCTTTTAAAGGCATGGTTTAAGAAGACACCTTTAAGGCACTAAGGTAGGTCAGGTTAGCGATAGCGTAACCCCCGACCCCGACAGAAAAGCAATCTCTATCCTCGTCGGGGGCTACGCTATCGCTAACCCGACCTACAAATTGCTCCAACGCCAAAGCGTTAGAACGAGATAAAATAAAGCTTAATGCGTATACACACGCTGAACCCTTTTGGTAACACCACAGGTTAATTCATAAGGGATTGCACCTATTTTTTCAGCAACTTCAAGGGCCTGGATGCTTCCCTGCTCTGAATCACCCCATATAATCACTTCGTCACCTACTTGCATCGGATCACTACCTACATGAATCATGGTCTGATCCATCGTCACTGCACCGATAATCGGATAGCGCCTCCCCCTTATCAGAACCTCACCTGTATTTGAAAGCTGGCGGCGCATGCCATCGGCATACCCAACCGGAATGACCGCGATTTTTGTCGGTTCAGAAGTTTTCCAACGCCGGCCATAGCTGATGGAATGATCCGCAGGTACATATCTTAGATGGGATATGTAGGTTTTCAAGGTCATCACCTGGCGTAACGCAATGGTAGATGGAACGTCCGAAGACGGGTAATGGCCGTAAAGAATAATTCCGGGACGCACCGCATCAAAATAGCTGCCCGGATGGTTCAAAATAGCGCCGCTGTTGGCTGCATGGATAGTCATCTGGCGCGGCAGCCTACTTTTGAAGGAAGAAATCAGGATATTAAACTTCCTGAGTTGTTGGTCGGTATAAGTTTTATCTTGCTCTTCTGAAGTTGAGAAATGGGTATAGAGTCCTTCCCAAATCAAAAAAGGGGAGTGAATGACTTGATCAATAAAGCCAGGCTCCACCAGGGGGATTAACCCTACACGTCCCATTCCGGTGTCGATTTTAATATGAACATGCGCCGGCCGTTTCGGCGAAGCCAGTTCGATTAATCGGAGATCATCTCTGCCAAATAGGGAAATACGTAAATCAGCCTCAATCGCTTCTGCTATCTGATGCGCCTGAAGTCTTCCGAAAATTAAAATCGGCAGGTGAATACCACTATCACGCAGTTCCATCGCTTCCTCGAATTGGGCAACCGCGAAAAATCGGCATCCTTCTTTCGCCAAACATCTGACCACTTGAACCGAACCATGTCCGTATGCATCTGCCTTGACCACAGGTATTA
>JAOZRC010000154.1:226-9737 GCA_029940345.1 Desulfobacterales bacterium | reverse complement strand
GGCTGTGGAGGGATGACATTAGGCGCTTTTGAAGCACTGAAGTATGATAAATTCAATCCTGAAATTAAGCTGGCAGTGGAAAGTAATGAAATTGTAGCGCAGTGTTATGAAAGAAACTTCGGAGCTTATCTGAAAAAGATGTCAACTGCCGCTATTGAAAATTGGGTTACATCTTTTCCAGGGGAGAGGTTTTTAGAACAAGATAAACAGATCGCTGAACAAATTGGAAAGATTGATCTTTTGCTTGCAGGTCCGCCATGTCAGGGACATTCCCGATTGAATAATTACACCAGATCAAAAGACCCTCGAAATAAATTATATCTGAAAGTTGTTCGTTTTGCTGAAATTACAATGCCTGAAATAATAATAATCGAAAATGTGGCTAATATTGTTCGAGATAATTTTAAGGTGGTTGACAAAAGCTATGAAAACTTGTCAGAATTGGGGTATAGTGTATTCAATCTAACGTTAAACACCGCTGATTATGGCATCGCTCAGAATAGAAAACGACATATACAGGTAGCTGCTAAATGTAATATAAACTTAGACCTAAGTGAATATGAAACTAAATACAATTTATCCCATATAATTGATGATATTGTTGACGAATACAAGTATAGAAATGATGATATATTCTATTATCCTTCAGTAACAAGGCATAAAGAAAGAATAAACTATCTTTTCGATAACGATCTTTATGATTTACCGAATGACCTTCGGCCAGATTGCCATAAAACTAAAAAGCATACTTATCCTTCTTGCTATGGAAGATTAAGATGGAATAAACCAAGTACAACTATGACTCGCGGTTTTGGAACAATGGGACAGGGTAGATTTTTGCATCCTAAAAGGAGGCGTACTATAAGTCCTCATGAGGCAGCCCGCATCCAAGGATTTCCTGATTTCTTTAACTTCCTGGGTGTTAAAACCAGAAAGAATTTACATCTGATGATTGCTAATGCCGTCCCACCAAGAATCATTTCTATAATTCTAAATGAAGTAATCAAACAATTACAGATAAAAAGGGAAGTATCATGAGTACAAAAAAAGGTGCTGAGATTAGTAAATTGCAGAAAAGGCGCGCTGAACAACAAATCATTAAAGAGATGAAAGTATACGATTATGATACTCTCGAATACCCTATAGAAGTGATAAAGGATAAATATCTGACTGGAATTGAAGATGATGAGAACGATATTTATCTGCCCGATTATCAAAGAGAGTTTGTTTGGCTTGAAAACAGACAAGCAAAATTTATTGAGTCCGTGCTATTGAACGTGCCAATTCCCTACATTTTTGTTGCGGATGTTGATGGAAGGAAAGAAATTGTTGATGGATCACAACGAATACGGACTATTTGTTCGTTTCTGTCTAATACCTTACAGTTGCAAGATTTAGAGAGACTAACAACGTTGAATGGCTTTTACTTTACAGATTTGTCTATTATTCGACAAAGACGTTTTAAGAATAGAAGCCTGAAGATGATCATTTTAAGTGAAAAGACAGATAGCACAGCACGACAAGATTTATTCGAGCGTATCAATACCGGAAGTGATGGGCTTAGGCAGATTGAAAAAATAAAAGGCGCCTATGCCGGTGAATTTTACGAATTTGTAAAAAAGTGCGCAAAGGATAAACTATTTGAAAAAATTTGTCCCATAAGCGCAAAAAGAGCATTAAGGGAGGAGGCTCCCCAGAGGGTTTTAAGATACTTTGCTTATACTGAGGCTATGGATAAATATCAAGGAGAAGTTGGAAAATTCATTATTGAGTATGTAAAATCAAAGAGTAAAAAAGAGGCGTTTACTGGCTCTGTGAGAAAAAACATGGCTGATAGTTTCAATATGATGCTGCGGTTTGTCGATAAGTATTTCCCTTATGGTTTTAAGAAAATTAAAAATTCCAAATCAACACCGCGGGTCAGATTCGAAGCGATTTCCATAGGGGTTCATGTTGCGCTTATGGAGAACCCATCTTTGATTCCAGGTCGCATAGATTGGCTAGAATCTGACGAATTCAAACAACATACAAGATCTGATGCAGCAAATAATAAAAGTAAGGTTGAAGGCAGAATAGCTTTCGTAAAAAATAAACTGCTAGGTGTGGAATGAATACTGTAATCTCTGATTTTAATGAACGTGTGAAAGAAGTGTACCTATATTTTGCTTTTATAAAGGATATTATTGAGAAAGATGCGCGATTGCAATTTAAGGAAGAAGGGAAGTTAAAATCAAAACAGATAAAAAGTGATTTGGTTAAGATTTTAAAGGCCAATTTCTTTTTAATCTTATACAATTTAATCGAATCTTCATTCAGGAAATCTCTTGTGATTTTGTGCAATGAAATCTCCTCTGGCCCTGTAGAATTTGATAGTATTATCCCCGAAATTAAAAAGATTTGGATAAAAAAGCATTACAAAAGTTTCAGCAAAATCAATCAGGAAGATAATCCTAACGATAGAACCAAACTTGTAGATTATCTTCTTGATGTCATTGAAAATATTGCGACTGATGCTGTAACGATAGAACCAGTCAAGGGTAATTTGGCAGGTAGCATAGATGGGCAAAAAATTAGAGAAACGTTTTTAGTTTATGGAATTCCAATCGGACCTCTTGCATCAAAAGAAAGCAATAAACTTCTTATTGTGAAAAACAGGAGAAATCAATTAGCTCATGGTCATGTTTCTTTTGCAAATTGTGGAAGAGATTTCACAATACCAGAGTTAGATGATATCAAAAAACAAACGGTTTCATTTATGAGGTTTATTCTGAAACACCTCAATAAGAAGCTATCCGACGGATATTACAAAGTTTAACACTATTTATATCTTGAGGAGAAGAAACTGATGTTATCATGCAAAAAGCCCCTATAAATGAGTTGATGTCTGCAAAAACTGCGGTTCACAATCTCAATAAAATTGATCATTCAGGAAATATCAATAAAGCGTTCAAGATTCTTAATCACACGGCCGGCGCGTATTGCGCCCGCAGGTATGCAGATCTGTTAAACACTTTGGCGATTGATCGCCTTGATGCTGACGACACCGCCCTTTTGATTATTGATCCGCAAAAATCATTTACCCAAGGTGTGTGGATGCGTTCTATCGGCAGGCAGGCACAACAGGACGTCGCGATGCTGAAACTGGCGTTTGAAAACAGTGCGAATCTGGTAAACGCGTTCGGCGGAAAAAAGGAAGTCATGTTTACCCGTTGCCCTTTTCCACCCGGAAGTTATGGCTGGGACCGCCGTTTTGCCGAAATTTTAGACGCTGATCAGCCATACTTTATAAAACCGGGCAACAGTGTTTTGTTCCCGCCCTCCAACGGATTCAGAGAACAGATTGAGCGCTGTCTTGATAACGGCATACACACCTTGGTGATCGGCGGTTGCACCTTAAACAGTTGTGTGCGGGTGTCATCTGTGGAAGTACAGAAATATTTTCAAGACAGGCTTCAAGTCGTTGCTGATGTCAGCCTGTGCGGCGCGCGTGTAAGCAATTACGCGCCTTCTGAAACATTCGGCGGATTGTCGGCTGTCGAGTCAGCGATTCGGCAAATGAGAGACGCCGGTGTGCGGGTAGTGCGCTATGTGGCGTGGCAATGATTTGTCCGGGAACCGGTTTTCATTCCCGGATCGAAAAGACGTTTTTCAAATCCTGATCAAAGGCTCCCAACGATCATCCTGGTGCTGGCCCGGGGCATGCAAAAACGCTGGTCTGCGCAAATAAAAACCGCCCTGGCGCAAAACCGGATATTGATCATATCCCCTTTTGACGAATCTGTGAAATGGATCAACGCGCAAGCATACGAAATCAAAATCCCAATTCCCTGCAAATCCGCGAAGAACCGAAAAATGAAAATAAAATTCTTGCTTTTTATATGATGAATATTTTAAATTTGAAAATAAATTATGCACAATAAGTGCCTGGACAAAATTTTTTGCACCGAAGACCTCCTATGTTTTGGAAACCTCGGAGGACTTATGTCCGAAAACTTATGAACAAGTGCTTATATGTCGGCCAATATTAAAAATATCATGTTTGCCGGAAAAAAACCGTATACTAACTGTTGCGGTAGAGGAATCCTAAATGTTCGGTAAATGATGGTAACATAACAGCCCCCTTTGGGCACTGAGATCACATCCATGAATCAACAAAAAGACATTATCGTTATTGGTGGCGGAATTATCGGCGTTTCTACGGCATACTACCTGGCTAGTCAAGGACGGTCTGTGACGCTTATTGAGAAGGATGACATCGGAGCGGGCAGTTCCCATGGCAATGCGGGTTTGATTGCCAATGGCTTTTCTATACCTATGGCTGCGCCAGGCGTTCCTGGCCAAGGGTTGAAATGGTTGTTTGATTCGACCAGTCCTTTTTTCATAAAACCACGTCTGAATCTCGATCTCATAAGCTGGTTGTGGAAATTTTGCCGTGCTTGCACTGAAAAGCAAGTGAAACAGTCTATCCCCATATTATTAGCGTTGGGGCAGGGTAGCTTTGACCTGTTTGATGAATTGTTCACCAAAGAAGATGTTAATTTTGGCTACGAGTGCAAAGGGCGGTTGATTCTATTCACCAGTGAAGAGAGTTTTGAAAAATGGGGGGCTGATGTAGCAATGATACGTGAATTCGGAGTGGATGTATCTTTGCTGGACGCAGATGGTGTGCGTCGGATAGAACCCAATGTATTACCAGCCGTCACTCATGGAATTTACTGTGCGTCTTATGCCCATGTAAACCCCGGCCGCTTTGTGCATGAGATGGCGCGCCTGGCGAAAAATCAGGGTGTACAGATAATAACAGGAACGACAGTTTCAGGATTTGAAACCTCGGGCCACCAGATTTCATCGGTCATTACAACAGAAGGCGCGTTTATCCCAGATCAGGTAGTGCTGGCTGCCGGCGCCTGGTCATCGGTGATTGCCAACGGTCTGAAATTGAAACTGCCTATCCAACCGGCTAAGGGGTATAGTCTGGCTTATAAAAGACCGTCTGCCAGTCCCCGATTGCCGCTCTCTCTGTCTGAACGAAAAGTTGCTGTAACACCGATGGGAGACACGTTACGGTTTACGAGCACGCTGGAATTAGCAGGTTTCGATCCGTTTGTCAACCAGAGGCGGTTGGCTGCGATACGTCAGTCAGTAAACGAATATTTGCCTGGAATGGAAGAATTGGAGGAGGAAGTCGTTTGGTCTGGCTATCGGCCGGCAACGCCAGATGATTTACCCATTATCGGACCTAGTGGAATGTATAGAAATCTGATTCTGGCCACTGGTCATGGAACACTGGGGGTGACGCATGGGCTGATTACAGGCAAGCTGGTATCGCAAATTATTGCAGGCGAACGGCCATCTGTTGATTTGACGCCTTTAAGAGCAGATCGATTCTAAATTCAGTTCTCAAAAATGCTGAATCAGTGTTCAAGAAAAAGTGCCGTACAACTTTATGATCTGAATATACTTGGCACAGTCATAATTGGTGATTTTAAAATATGTCTTACGCCTATGAACTAAGGCATTTATCAATTATAAATTCACCAATTATGGCCTTCACGAGTATAGCTGGAAATATTATTGACAAGAAAAACTATTCCGGTTATTTATTAATTTAACTTATCGGAGTGCTATCAGATCATCAAAATATTCCCATTAATAATATTTTGCCCTTGACGTGTAGTAACAAAACAAGGCTACCAACTTATCGTGGGACAAAAATCGGGTTTCTTCAGGTTTTTTGACAATTATTGTCACAAGACCAGAGTGCGGGCACAATACATCATCGTATATCTGCGAGAAACCCGATTTTTTATAGCTATCCTGCCTTATGCTGGTAGCCCAAAACAATATCTATGACGCTCCTAAAAATCACTTCATTAAATACCTATTTTAAAACCCCCGCAGGCATCGTCAAAGCTGTTGACGGTGTCAGTCTCGAAGTAAACCAAGGCGAGGTTTTGGGAATCGTAGGTGAATCAGGATGCGGCAAAAGCGTTCTGGCACTGTCGATTCTTCGCCTTCTGCCCATGCCCCCGGCTTTTTTTGCAGGCGGGCAAATCCTGTTTGAAGATCGTAACCTGCCGGATATTACGGATTCCGAGATGCGCGCCATCCGAGGCAACCGCATCAGCATGATTTTCCAGGAACCCATGACTGCGCTGAATCCTGTTTTTACGGTGGGGAATCAGCTTTCAGAAGTTTACAGGGTTCATCGGGATATGTCCTATAAGCAGGCTATTGCGAAATCGGTAGAGCTCCTGGAAAAAGTCGGCATACCGGCCCCTGAAAGCCGGATTCGGGAATACCCGCATCAGCTTTCCGGAGGACTGCGGCAAAGGGTTATGATCGCCATGGCGCTGGCCTGCCGTCCCGAACTGCTGATCGCCGATGAACCCACAACAGCACTTGATGTAACCATACAGGCCCAGATTCTGGACCTTATGATGAAATTGAGGGACGACCTGGGAACCGCCATCATCATGATCACCCACGATCTTGGGGTGATTGCGGAAACAACCGACAGGGTCATGGTGATGTACACCGGCAAGGTAATGGAAACCGCAACAACTCTGAATCTGTTTGACAAGCCCCTGCACCCATATACGCGCGGGCTGTTGCGCGCGATTCCCAGCTCCGCCACCGATTACGATGATACGGAGCTTTACGAAATCAGCGGGACGGTGCCTGGTCTTTTAGATTTGCCGCCAGGTTGCCGGTTTAACACAAGGTGCCCTGAAGCCGAAGATATCTGCCGGCAAAAAGAGCCCGAACTTCGCGAAATCGATCCCGGCCACAAAGTCGCATGTTGGAAAGTCAATCATGTCTGATCTGCTTGAAGTATATAAATTGACCAAACATTTTCCAGTTCGATCCGGTCTGTTCAACCGCAAGAAAAAATATGTTTACGCCGTGGACAGTATCTCTTTTTCGGTGGGACATCAAGAAACCCTGGGACTTGTGGGGGAATCGGGTTGCGGTAAGTCCACTGCCAGCCGCACCATTTTAAATCTCCTGAAGCCCACATCCGGTGAAGTATGGTTCCAGGGGAAAAACATATTTGAAATGCACCCCAAAGAGCGGCGGAAACTTCGCCAGGGTATCCAGATCATATTTCAGGACCCTTTCGGTTCCCTGAATCCGCGTCTCACAGTGCAACGGATCGTGGAAGAGCCGCTTCTTACCCACGGCATCGGAAATAGGAAATCCCGCAAGAAAAAGGTAGAAAAGACACTCTCCGAAGTCGGGCTGCTGCCAGAACATATAAAACGGTTTCCCCATGAATTTTCAGGGGGGCAGCGCCAGAGAATCATGCTGGCAAGGGCGATTATTTTAAAGCCTGAACTGATCATTGCCGATGAGCCGGTTTCCGCGCTGGATGTATCGGTGCAAGCCCAGATGCTCAACTTGCTGTTACGGCTGCAGAAACAACTCAGCTTATCCTATATCTTCGTATCCCATGATTTGGGGGTCATCCGCCATGTCAGCCATAAAGTGGCGGTCATGTATCTCGGTGAGATCGTCGAACTTGCACCGGTAAAATCACTTTACGCAACACCGCTGCATCCTTATACGCGTTCACTTCTATCTTCGGTTCCCATCCCGGACCCACATAAAAAAAACAGGAAAAAAGTGATCTTGCAGGGAGATGTGCCATCTCCGCGCAATCCTCCGCCAGGGTGCCGTTTTCATACAAGATGTCCTGAGTGCATGGATATCTGCACCAGGGAAAAACCGCCGGCGCGTCTGATACAAGGCCGGCATATTGTCACTTGCCATCTTCACAACACAGGTGAGTTATGGAGCCCTCCCACACCGGGCCGGTAGAATCGTCTGCCGGCTGGTTAAGGGCTAAAAATAGAACCACATTTTCAAAGCAAAGGAGACATTTTATGAAAAAATCGTATTCGCTCATTTTAGCAACCTTAATGTTATTCGGCCTGTTCGTATCACCCGCGGTAGCCCGGGATGCCGACACACTGATCGTACTCCAGGAATCGGAACCCGTGGGGCTTGATCTGATGCGTTCATCTTTGCAGAACACGATGAGTGTCTGCTACAATATTCACGATACATTGTTTTTCCCCCAGCAGGATGCATCGGTCAAACCCGCCCTGGCTGAAAAATGGGAAAAAATAGACGACCTGACATGGAAGATCACGCTCCGCAAAGGGGTCACGTTTCATAATGGTGAGGCCGTGAACGCCAAGGCCGTTAAATTTTCTTTTGACAGGGTATTTGATCCTGAAATCAAATCTCCCCACAAAGGTAAGCTTTCCGCCTTCAAAGAGGTCAAGGTGCTGGATGAACTCACTTTTGAAATAAAAACTGAAAAACCGTTTGCACCCGGTCTTTATATGTTGGGCATTTACTTTCCCATCGTTCCGCCGGAATATATCAAAAAGGTTGGGGACACAAAATTCAACACCGACCCGGTCGGATGCGGCCCCTACAAGCTTTCCAAATGGGTGCGGGGAGAATCGGTGATCCTGGAAAGATACGAAAAATATTACGGTCCCAAGCCTTACTACGGCAAGGTCGTTTTCAAAACCGTTCCTGAAGCCACATCCCGCGTGGCTGCGCTGGTCACCGGGGAAGTGGATGTGATCAGCGGTATCGCCGTTCACCAAAGAAAGAAAATCCTTGCTTCGGGCAAGGCGTATCTCACTTCACAGATGGGTGTGATGCCCTATCTTGGCTTAAACACCTATGAACCGCCTTTTGATGACGTGCGCGTCCGCCAAGCCGTAAACCACGCCATCAACCGCGAGCTGATCAACAAAGCGCTTTTCAACGGCAAAGCCATTCTTTGCAATGGTGCGATCAGCCCCCGAACGTTCGGCCATGATCCGGCCCTTAAACCCTATCCTTTTGATCCCGCCAAGGCCAAAGCGCTGCTCAAGGAAGCGGGCCATCCGGACGGAATCGAAGTGCGCCTGGCTTACCCCACCTACATGTCCCAAATCCAGGAACAAGTCGAAGCCATTGCCGCAAATTTGGCGGAAAGCGGTATCAAGGCCAAACTGGAGCCTTTTGAGCGGGCCGTTATGTGGGAGCGCTACAAGGGCAAAAAACATCAGATGTACATTTATTGGTGGGATGACGCCCCAGAGCCTGACCGCTACATGTACTCCCTGTTTCATTCCAAAAGCCGCGACTATTATTATAAAAATGAAGCTGTTGACGCCCTTCTTGATAAAGGCCGAACCATTCTGGATCGTGCTGAGAGGGCCAAGGTCTATAACGAGATCGACCAGATGTTGTACAAGGATGCTCCCTGGGTCTATCTCTATGTGATCCCTGAAGTGTTCGGTGTTTCCAATAAGGTCTTTTACGAAGGCGACCGTGACGGATTCCTGAATATGCGTTGGGCTAAACCTAAGAAATAAAAGGCGAAACTCAGATCCTTCGGAAAGCGCTTTTCTTGTTCCCACGCTTTGCGTGGGAACACACTCCGAGGCGCTTTGCGTCTTATAAGCTAAGAGATGCAAAGCGTTTGAAGCATTCCGGCGGAAGT
>JAOZRC010000154.1:0-216 GCA_029940345.1 Desulfobacterales bacterium | reverse complement strand
AAGGATGAAGGATTAACTTTTGTCAAAAAAAAAGAAGAATTTATTGCTGAAAAGATCGCAAATGCTGAATCAATAAAATAATATTTTTTCTTTTGTGACTTAGTGCCTTAGTGGCTGAACTATTACGAAATAAATTATGCAAGCGGGAAAACCTAGCCCACCCTGCATTCAGGTGAATTCCAGAAAAGAATTTCCCCGCATAACAAGGAGCGCTGA
>JAOZRC010000153.1 GCA_029940345.1 Desulfobacterales bacterium | reverse complement strand
CGGACGACAGTTTTGACGCAGTGACAATCCTGGAAGTGCTTGAACATGTTGCAGAGTAGATACGTTCTTTGACTAGTAAGGTATGTTTAGGGATACGCTCTGTATTGCCATGGCAACGTGAATGTGGGAAATTATACCTTTGGAGGTGCCTTAGCAAATTACGTAGCTTGGTATCACTAATGTCAAATAAACAACGAAAGACTGAACGGCAAACACGACCAAAAGGGTATACATGATAATTTAATGTCAGTCTGACACGGTTATTGTCTTTTCCTCGTGGACGAACCAGTCGTAACAGCGATGGTTGGCAAGCTTCCTGAAGAAGAGTAAGAATGTACATCTCTTGTTCTTTCACAGAAAGAAAATTCAGTTCTCGTTTGAAGTGGCGTAAAGTATCAATGCTAAATGACGAAGAATTCGAATCAAAACATAAGCCACATTGACAAGATTTCTTCTGGAGAAAATCTTGTGCCCAACTATTCAGTTGACTTTCCAAGAATAGTGGGGATTTTCCGCTTTTTAGTCCGCCCTCAGAAATTTTAGATTGCAAATATTCTGTTGCTCGCTGAATCATATTGCCCTATTAAAATATTATGGATATTCACCCATTCAAAATCAAATTATTTTAATAGCATAGAACATGATAAATAGTCAAGTTAAATAATTGACACAATGTTCTTTTTCATAAAAACGCTTCCATTTATTGGTTGGTCAGCTGATATTCGTAAGAAGAACCTCTGCCTTATTGCATATAATAGTCGCTTCCTAATTCCCTGCCAGGTCCGGATACCCTGTTTGGCAACTCACATATTAGGTCGAATTGCCAAAATACTTCCTTCAGATTGGAAGCTGATCTATAACCATCCGATATATTTTCTTGAAACCTTTGTTGATACAGAACGTTTTTCGGGAACTTGTTATAAAGCCGCAAACTGGCGTTTCCTGGGTGTAACTACAGGGCGGGGTAAAAATGACCAGACACATAAAGCAAATCGCTCGATTAAAGCGGTCTGGGGATATCCTTTGTGTAAAAATTTTAGAGAGGCATTGCAACGTGGATAAGCATGAAGCCGAAATTAATTTTTAGGAAAAAGATTATAATTTGTCTGTTCTTGTCAACTAAAAGTACGCATTAGTCGGATGAACCTAATTTAGGTCTCAATGAAGGATATCCGCTTTTTCATTCATCCAGAAGATACACCGGCTCCTGGTAGTAACGCACCTGATCATCCGCCAGTTTTTTCATCGTCAATTCGAAAAGCCATTCATTTTTTTCACTTAACGATTGGGACGATTTTAGCACAGCCAAATCCGCATTCAAACGCATGACGCGGCCGGGGATTACAAAGCGGGTGATGCCGGCGGGCAGGGCGCGTCCGGCGCGGGCGATTTGCAGCACCTGGTCAATTTCATATTTCGGAAAAATCACTAAGGCCGCCAGATCGGGATGCTCTTCCGCAACCCGGTTGATGTCGCTTTCAATTGTGCGCGTGACATAGCTGGCCTCAATGTAGGTGCTGGTCAGTTTATTCAACGCATCGAGATGATTGACGCCCGGAGCCGGTTTGATATGGTAGGTTTTGTTTTCCACCGTGGTCAGATAACATAATCCGCCATAATCCGTCATGTCTTGTAGAACGGTTTCCGGCAGGCTGGCGATCATGGAAATTTCAGGCATACTACCGATAATATGAGCCAATTCAGACGGTTCGATCTGGCGTATGGCATGGCGCCATGTGTCAAGACTAAGCTTGTCATCTTCTTCGGCAAATACCTGTACGACAATATGGGGATAGCCCAGCAGTCGAAAAGCGGTGGTGCGGGTGGCGCCATCCAAAACGATATATTGACCATCGCTTGCCACCACAATTGGCGGGTTAGTCAGAACATCTGCGGTTTTAATTTTTTCAGATAAGCGCGCTACCCGGCGAGGATCAATGTTTTCATGCGGAAAAACGTCTTCCATTGCCACAACCTGGAGCGCCAGTGGATTGTTCAGGCGTGATTTTTGTAAAAGATCAATAATTTGTTGGGCAATGGTAGTGGCCGCCATTTTACGGGCGTCCAGGGTGCAAGCGCCGATATTGGGCGTCGCAAGCACCTTGGGATGCTGCGCCAGTTTGTTTTCGGTGCCCGCCGCATTTTTGAATACATCCAGACCGGCACCGGCCATGCGTCCCTGATTCAGCGCTTTTAGCAAGGCGTCTTCGTCAATCACAGTTTCACTGGATGTGTTAATCAGATACGCCCCGGGCTTCATCAGCACAAACTGGTTCGCACCAATCATCCGTGTGTTTGCCACGTTTTGAGACACATGCAAACTGATAAAATCCGACTGGGTGAACAAGGCATCCAGACTGACGGCGTCAATATCTTTGTAAGCATTTAATACAGACGTTTTACGGCGCATATTGACAATCACTTTCATCCCAAAGGCCAACGCTCGTTGGGCCACTTCTTTGCCGATACGTCCGAAGCCTACGATTCCCATGGTTTTACCGGATAAACTGACGCCCATAAACGGTTGGGTCTTCCAATGACCGTCGGCCAAAGCGCGATTGGCGTCCGGTATATGGCGTACCAGCGCAAGGAGCAGCGCCAAGGTATGTTCAGCCACCGCGATTGCCACCGCGTCTGGGCTGCTTAACACAACAATGCCTTTGGCTTTGGCGGCGCGCACATCAATGTCACCACATTTTATACGGGTGCGCCCAATCACTTTGAGATGTTTGGCCCGGTCAATCACCCGAGCCGATATTCGGGCATCGTAATTGACCACAATCGCATGAAAATCACCGATCATGGCGAGTAATTCGGCTTCATCCATTTCAGATCGGACAACCACATCAAAATAACGCTTCAGCATCGCTTCTCCGGGAGAAGCGATGGAATCACAGATTAGTATGCGTGGCCGCGGCGTCAGGGTCGTCATTGTTAGAAAATCTCCTGGAGGTTTTTTAAGAGATCGGATGACACACTTTCATCAAAACAGTATTGTAAGGTCAGAAAGCGTTGGCGTAAACGGATCACTTCATCCTTCACCGATTTCTGGCCGACAATCACATCGTGCATAAGTTGCGCCAATTCCTGGAAATCGGCCGATTCCATGCCGAAACGGGTCATTTCGGGAACGCCCATACGCAAAGCGCCTGAGGCGGTGAAGCCTTCCTCGGTGGGTCCGGCTTGGTAATTCAGAATAATATTGTTATCCTCCAAACGCCGGGCGATTGCCGGGCCTTTGGCATAGCCGACATTGAGAATCACCTGATGGGTTTCGGTGTAACCGATAGCCGGGTCGCCGGCGACATCCAGGCCGCATGCTTTTAAGGCGGCGGCGAATGCCTTGGCGTTGGCGATGACCTTGGGTTGATAAACATCTTTGAACGCATTCATTTCATAAGCTGACATGAGCAAACCCAGCAGCGTTCCGAGATGATGATTGCTTGTGCTTCCCGGAAAAGCCCGCCGGCCGATGGCTTCCCAAAAATCCCATTCCGAATCGGTTTCCTGGTAATCAGACGCCACGATGCCGCGCTGGGCACCGAAATAGGTTTTATGGGTGGAGCCGGTTACAATATGGGCACCTTCCTTAAACGGCTCCTGGAATGAGGGGCCGACCAGTCCCAAAACATGCGCCATGTCATACATCACCACACAGTTAGGGGCCAGTTTGTCCACTAACGCGCGAATCTCGGCCACCGGTTCTTTGTGCAGCGTCATGCTCTTGCCCAAAATGATCAGTTCCGGCTGATAGCGTGCGATAATCTCCTCGCAAGCGGGCACATCAATTTTGTAGGGGTTTTCCGGAAGCACGGGGAAATTGATCACCGCCGGTTTTTCGGTGCGCGGGTCCCGGGCGACAAAATCACGTAAAGCGCCCATGGGCTGGGCGCTCAAATGCCCGCCTTTGATGATATGATTGTTTAAAACATACCGAATGCGGCGCTGCTCGCTTTTACGGTCGGCGCGGTTCAAGTAGTCTGTCAACGCGCTGAATACGGTTGTATTGGCCATCTGGCCGGAAATCGGGCGGGTTTCGGCTTGGGTGCAACCCAGGTAACGGCGTAGTTCTTCGATAAGGTTTTCTTCAACTTCGGCGATAAAATCAGCCCCCTGGTAATAGAAGACTTCCGCCTCGTTAAACGCTTTGACCGGCTTATGTTCCGCATAGCGACACACCGGGTCCGAAATGGAAAGATGACGAGTCATGCGCGAGGGCGTCATTTCTGACGGAATCAGATTGATGCACTCTTGCTGACGCCAACGTGTGTTGGCGGCGGCTTTGGCCAGCAACGTGTGTGCGGCCTGTTTGTAACTGTCCACAGGCGTGAACTCGTCTTCAGGAATTTCCTGGATG
Organism: Desulfobacterales bacterium; assembly: GCA_029940345.1. Classification (GTDB taxonomy): domain Bacteria; phylum Desulfobacterota; class Desulfobacteria; order Desulfobacterales; family JAUCGF01; genus JAUCGF01. The sequence goes on along the minus strand of JAOZRC010000153.1, from coordinate 5,390 downwards.
TTGATAATCGGTCGAGCGTAGGGAGGCGCTTCACTTCTGAGAAAATAGGGCGCGATCTGGCCTCGCACTTTGCGGCCGCGTATATCAATGGCAATCGTATCGCCTTCCACAAGATCGCTGTTGAGCAAGGCCAGTGCGATTGCGCGGCGCGATTGCTTGTCGGTGATTTGGGAAGCGATGCCCTCACCATCAAATTCCCAATACGGCACCATCGTACCGCTGGTGATAAAACCGGCTGGCTGATCATTCACAAAAACCGGACTGCCGGCGCGGGCGATTCCTCGATCAATGAGTTCCACAGGCATTATTATTCGCGGCAAATTGTTGATCTGGGTGTAGTCGCGGTCGGTTATCTTTTTAAAAGCTTCAAATTGCTTTGTGAGCGCCTCCCGGCCAACAAAAGCGCCCTTTAGCGAAGACAGACTCACCGCAAACCGCGCCAAAGCACAGGCATAAATCGGTATCTCCTTCTCTTCGGGATCCAGACCGAATTCATGACCATAGAGCGGCAGACCTGTTTCCAATCGTAAGGTGTCGCGAGCGCCCAAACCGATCGGCGACGCATCTTGTTCTATAAGTAGTTCCCAGATCGCAACGGCGTCTTTGGAATCGACAAAAAGCTCAAAACAAAGCGGTTCGCCGGTGTAGCCGGTGCGAGCGATGAGCACTTGAACACGATTTAATGTGATAATGGAAAGTTCATTGCGCATCGGTTCAGGAAGCAGACCATCTTCAAGCAAACTTTCAATTATTTTTTTTGACCGGGGCCCCTGAACGCTGATCATCGCCATTTCTGACGTTTTATCAATCATGATCACATTGTCGAACGTTTTCAGATGGGCTTTCAGATGCGCCACATCCTTTTCCCGGTTGGAAGCATTCACCACCAAAAGGTATTCATCTTCGGTAAAACGGTATAAATAGGCGTCATCAACCGCGCCGCCCTGCGCATTGGGAATGATGGTATACTGACTTTCGCCGACCTCTAATGCCGCGGCATTGTTGGAAAGAACGTGTTGCAAAAACGGCAGTGAATTCGCACCTGTAAAAATTAGCCGTCCCATGTGGGAAACATCGAAAATGCCACAAAATTTGCGCGTATCCAAATGTTCTTTTACAATACCGGACGGATATTGCACCGGCATTTCCCATCCGCCAAAATCAACCATCTGGGCGCCTTTGTTTACATGCCAATCATATAAAACGGTTTTTTGAAGTTCGGTTTCCATATCTGAGCCTCCTGATTGTAAGTGTGAATAACTGTAATTTTTATGAATTAGTAACAAATATACTAACGGATTAATTTATTCAATAAAAAAAACTAAATTTTTTGATGTTTAAATGAATTATTCTTAAATATATTTGATATTTTGAAAAAGATATATTATAAAGTTAATTATTGATTCAATTATTCACATCATATAAGGCTGTACTATCTGATTTAAGGTTTGGGATGACCAAAAAACGAAAACAGATTTTTATATGAAAATAGATGAAATCAGCATTGCAATCATCAGGCATTTACAAGATGGCCGCAAGTCGTATAGTAAAATTGCCGCTAAATTAGGAATTACCGAAAATACGATCAGGACGCGTGTACGGCGGATGGAAAAAGAAGGTGTGTTGCAGATTACCGGCTTGATTGACTCTGATAAGATTCCGCATCACCGTGTGGCTATTGTGGGCGTTAAACTGAACACAATGAACCTGGTGAAAAAAGGGGAAGAGTTCAGCCGGCTGCAAGGCGTCGTTTCGGTTGGCGTTGTCACCGGCCGTTTTGATCTGATGGTGACCGTTTTACTAAAAGAAGGTTTCGGCTTGTTAGAGTTTTATACTGAGGAAGTGTCCCGATTGAAGGATGTCCGCTCGGTTGAAACTTTTGTTGTTTATAAAGGCTATAATTTAAGGGTGCCTTATGTTATTTAACTTGAAACTTAAAACTTGTAACTCGAAATTTATACAGAAGGAGGCGTGATGAAAGAGATTAGCGAACTGACGTTCCCGGATGACCTGCGTTATACCAAAGACCATGAATGGGCGAGGCTGGAGAAAGACTATGTCCGCATCGGAATCAGCGATTATGCCCAAAATCAGCTCGGTGACATCGTTTTTGTGGAATTACCTCAGGTGGGCGATAAATTCAGCCAGGGGGATGAATTTGGCATCGTAGAATCGGTCAAAGCCGCTTCAGAAATGTTTCTCCCGGTCGGTGGCACGATTGCGATGATCAATGCCGGTCTTGAGCCAAATCCGGAAACGGTGAACAATTCGCCTTACGATGATGGCTGGATGATGTTGATCAAACCGGATGATCTTGCCGAACTGGATGCGTTGATGGATAAAGATGCTTATCTTGAAATGCTGAAAGGAGATGAATGATGAGATATTTGCCGCATACCAAAGAAGAGATTGCGGCCATGCTTCAGACGGTGGGTATTGCTCATCTTGATGATCTGTTTGCTCATATTCCGGAAGAAAACCGTCGAAGCGCGCCGCTCAATCTGCCAGAGCCGTTGACAGAGTGGGAGCTTAACACGCATACCGATTCTCTGGCTGATCGCAACGCCGCAGCCCCGGAATATAAAGTCTATCTTGGCGCTGGCAGTTACGATCATTTTATTCCGGCTTCGGTCGGCCACCTTTTGGGGCGGGGCGAATTTTCCACGGCCTACACTCCGTATCAGCCTGAAATCAGCCAGGGAACATTACAGGCCATATACGAATATCAGACTTTGGTGTGCCGCCTGTTAGGGATGGATGTGGCCAACGCATCCATGTATGACGGCGCATCAGCACTGGCCGAAGCCCTGCTGATGGCGCTTCGGATCACGCGCCGATCAAAAGTGGCCGTTTCCCGGGCGATTCATCCGCTGTATCGCAAGGTGGTACAAACCTATCTTACGCCGCCCGGATATGAAATCATTGAATTGCCTTACCTGGAAAATGGCCGCACCGATTTGAGTTTGATTAAAAACAGGGATGACCTCGCGGCGGTAGCCGTGCAGTCCCCCAATTTTTTCGGGTGCATCGAAGACCTGCAATCGGCCAGTGATACGGTACACAAGAATCCGAAAACACTTTTGATCACCTCTTTTTCCGAACCGTTAGCTTATGGTTTGTTGAAAAACCCCGGTCTCCTGGGCGCTGATATTGCCTGCGGCGAGGGGCAGAGTTTCGGCATTCCGCGCAGTTTCGGCGGCCCAGGGCTGGGCATGTTCGCAGTTAAAAAAGCGTATATGCGTAAGATGCCCGGACGTCTCATCGGCCAGACCAAGGACATTGACGGACAACGGGGGTTTGTGCTGACATTGGCGGCGCGCGAACAACACATTCGCAGGGAGAAAGCGACTTCCAATATCTGTTCCAACCAGGGGCTGTGCGCCACCAATGCGGTGATGTATATGGCTTCTTTGGGTGGCACGGGCATCCGGGAGTTAGCCCGTCTGAATCACGACAAGGCGCATTATTTACAAAGCGAACTTGCTAAGGCCGGTTTTGCTGCGCCGTTTACCAGTCCGTTTTTCAACGAGTTTACAGTGCGTTTTCCGGCTGATTTTGAGAAAACTTACAATCGGTTGATTTCTAAAAAAATCGTCGCCGGGCTTCCGCTGGCGTCATATTATCCCGAGCTTGCCAATCATTATTTGTTGTGCGCTACGGAAACAGCCAGCCGTGAAGACTTGGATTACCTGGTCAAGGAGGTGCGATCATGCAAGAACCAGTAGGCACAAAAGGTCTTATTTTTAACGAACCGCTTTTGTGGGAAAAAGGAGCCAAAGGACGTTGCGGTTTTTCCATACCCCGGCGTGATGTGGATGCTTTTCCTGTGGATGAAGCCATACACGGTGACGGTCCCGACTTCCCCGATCTGGGTGAATCCGATGTCGTGCGCCATTTTACTCGTCTTTCCCAATGGAATTTCAGTGTGGACAGCGGCATGTATCCGTTAGGCTCCTGCACGATGAAATACAACCCCAAAACCAATGAAAGACAAGCGGCGCTTCCCGGATTTGCCGGCGCTCACCCGCTGCTTCCCACCGAACTTTCCCAAGGCGTTTTGCAAATGATGTACGAATTGGAGCGTTACCTGGGAGAAATCACCGGTTTATCGGCTGTTACCCTTCAACCGGCCGCCGGCGCCCAAGGCGAACTGACCGGGATGTTGATTTTTTATGCGTATCATCAAACACAGGGGCGTAAGCGTTCCAAAATTATCATCCCGGATACGGCCCACGGTACCAATCCGGCCAGCGCTACGCTTTGCAGCTATAAATCCGTTCCTGTAAAATCGGATGAGAACGGTGTGCTGGCACCTGCCGACGTTGCCGCTGTGATGGATGACGACACCGCCGGCATTATGGTGACCAATCCCAACACCTTGGGGTTGTTTGAAGATAACATCCGGGAAGTTGCTGAAATTGTTCACGATCATGGCGGTTTGGTTTACGCCGATGGCGCTAATATGAACGCGGTGATGGGCATCGTCAACATGGCCGACAGTGGCGTGGATGTGCTGCATCTGAATTTACACAAAACATTTGCCACTCCTCATGGCGGTGGCGGCCCCGGAAGCGGTCCGGTGTGTGTGACGCCTGAATTGGAGCACTTTCTGCCGACGCCCCGCGTTATTGAAAAAGATGGCGCGTATTTCCTGTCCGAAAATTATCCTGATTCGGTGGGCAAGATTCACGCTTTTTACGGCAATTTCGGCGTGCAAATCAAGGCGTATAGCTATATTCGCAGCATGGGCGCGGATGGTCTGAAAATGGCCAGCCAACTGGCAGTGTTAAACGCCAATTATATCAAAGCGTCTCTGAAAGACACCTATTATCTGCCTTATGACCGCCCCTGCATGCATGAGTGCGTTTTTAACGATAAATTTCTGAGCGATTTTAAGGTAAGCACGCTTGATGTTGCCAAACGGTTGATGGAATATGGGTTTCATCCGCCCACGATCTATTTCCCGCTTGTGGTCGCCGGTGCGATTATGATTGAGCCCACCGAGACGGAGTGTAAGCAGGATATTGATATGTTTATTGACGCGATGAAAAGCATTGCCCAGGAAGCGCGTGAAAATCCTGAATTGCTTCATGAGGCGCCAACAACTCCCAAAGTCAGACGGTTGGATGAGATCACGGCGGCGCGTAAGCCGTGTCTTTGTGGTTAGACATTAATTTCGGGACGCTTCTGCTTGTTACGAGGCTGTGCCCTCATCGTTATACACATCTATGGTTAAAACTTACAATTTGTGTGTGCAAAATAGCACAGCGGAAAAAAAAACCTGAAAGGGCCTGCCAGGGTCCGCACATATCGTGAGTTCAGCCCTGAAAGGGCGAGCTAGTGTGAAAAAGGCCGAGATAACTGCCGCTAGCACGCCCTTTCAGGGCTGA
>JAOZRC010000830.1 GCA_029940345.1 Desulfobacterales bacterium | reverse complement strand
CCAAAAGTCTCAAAGCAGTGACAACCACGGTTCAGACTACGGTTCAGAGTAGTTTTGATAAAGTTATGCTTGATATTCACGCACGTTGTACACTTTAAAGTGATTCGCAACCGTTTGAACTCTTGATTGACCCGGCTTGCGGCTCCGATGACAGCCTGATTTCAGCACCCTGCATTAATCGGCGATGGTCGTATCTGCCGGCACGCGCTGCTTGTCCTTCTGCCATCTCGAAAGATCTATTTCATTTTCCGTCTTGGCCACGATACAGGTGACAGCCAGGTCACCAGTGACGTTGCAGGCCGTCCGCCCCATGTCCAAAAGGGCATCAATGCCGAAAATCATGGCATAGGCCATGGCCACCGGAGACCCCGGTTCCACTTTCAAACCCACCGATTCAAGCACCATCATCAGCATGATAGCGCCTGCTCCGGGCACGCCGGCCGTTCCGACGGACGCCAGCAGCGAGGTGGCGATGATGGTCAACTGTTGTGAAAAGGTCAACGGGGCGCCGATGGCAAATCCAACGAAAATGGCGCAGACGCCCTGATAAATAGCGGTCCCGTCCATATTGATGGTGGCCCCCAAGGGTAGGGAAAAGGAATACACACCCTGAGAAATGCCCATCTTGCTGTCGGCAGTATCCATACTCACCGGCAAGGTGCCACCGCTGCTGCGAGTGACAAAGGCGGTGACAATGGCCTCCTTGGCTTTGCTGAAAAAGGTGATCGGGGACAACTTATAAATAAACAGCATACCGCCGTAGACCAGCAGCATGTGGCCGATGAAAGCCAGATAAATCGCCAGGGTGATCCAACCCAGTGGTCCAAAGGCCTCGGCTCCTTGTTTGCCGAAAACGTCTGCAATCAGGGCAAACACACCGATGGGGGCGTATTGCAGGATCCAGTGCACCACCATGTACATAATTTCGGCGCCGCCGTTGAAAAAGCGAAACACGGTTTCTCCGGACTGGCGGATCTTTTCGTCCTCGCTGTTTCTAATGTAGGCCAGGGCGATGCCGAAAATAAGGCAGAAAAAGATCACTGGGAGCACATTGCCCGCGGAGATGGCGCCAAAAGGGTTAACCGGCACCACGTTGATCAGGGTGTCCACTAGCGACGGCGCCGATACGTCCGCTTTTACTCCTTGAGTGGCGACCGATGCGGCGATTTCCATACCCTTGCCGGGCTGGAAGAGGTTGCCGCAAATCAGGCCGAAGCTCACGGCGAACGCGGTGGTGACCATGTATATGACCAGGGCCTTAACCCCCACCCGGCCGAGTTGAGATGGATGAACACTGGCGGCTCCCACCGTCAGCGTGAACAGGATCACCGGAATGACGATCATTTTGAGCAGCCGTATGAAAATTTCGCCGAAGGGATTGACCCACGCCATGGCAGGACCGAAAACGATGCCGCAGATCGCACCCAGGATCAATCCCATGAGGATACGTACCAGCAGGTTGGATTTGAAATACCAGCTAAACAGCTTCATAAGGGCCTCCCTGTCTGGGATGGCGTCCTCGTGTCAGACACGCAGTCGCAGATTTATTCATAGTTGTTTCCTTTTCCTTGAAACGCTTTTCGGCGCTGTTCGATCATGGCCTTCTTGTCGACTAAAAACCGGTTTTTCAGGAATTGAGCCCGGTTCAACTTTTTTCCGGGCTTCACTTCCTCCGCGGCCCAGGCCATCTGATCAAAATACTCATATTTGAGTAGGTCCAGGGTGCCATCCGTGCGGATTTGGTCAACAAAAAGATTGAGCCAGTTTAGAAAATCCGGGCCCCCTGGCCGGATAGCGAAGGCATAGAATTCCCGGGTAACCGGTTGAAGCAGTGCGTTAATCTTAGAGTAGAGTTGAACGTGGGTGTTGCGCCATATTTGAACAAAGGGCGAATCCGCCACCATGGCGTCCACCTCGCCCCGGACGACGGCCTGGGCGGCAGCGGCAGCGGTCGGGTATCCCCTGATGGCCTCGGATGGAAAAATTTGTTGGGCAAAGGCTTCATGTGTAGTGCCAACTTTAACCCCCAGCCGGAGTTCCTTGATCTCCAGCAAGTCGAAATAGGCACTCGCCCCTGATGGTGCTTTGTCCCGCCTTACCAGCGCCGCCTGGCTGACCTCGAAATAGGGCGTGGAGAAACTGACCTGAAGCCCTCTTTCCACAGTACGCGTCATGGCAGCCATGATAATGTCCGATTCGCCGGCAAGCAGTTTCGGGATCTGCTGGTCATAGGTTTCAGGGCGGATAAACCGCACCTTCACATTGAGCATATCGGCTAGCAGATGGGCTATATCCACATCCAGTCCGAAGACCGTTCCCGCTTTTTCCATGGAAAAAGGAGGGTAGTCCCGATTCAGGGAAACGGTAATCACCCCTTTCTCCTGTATACGCTCGATTTCACCCGCCCGGGAACAGGGAGTCAACAGAAGCACTGCTGCAATAATTAAAAATCCGAGTCTCTTCATAACGAAACCTTCTCCTTATGGCTGCTTCAAAAACATAAGAGCCTGTTTGGAAAGTCGTGATCAAAGCGAAAAAGTGTGAGAGCGAGGGCTGATTTTCACAAATTTTAAGGGAATAGCC
>JAOZRC010000829.1 GCA_029940345.1 Desulfobacterales bacterium | reverse complement strand
TTATTAGCTATAAATAGAGTCAGTGGAAAAACGTTGCCCACCCTACATCTGATAGTTTACGGAAATGCGGTGGGTTCCGTTACACTCCACCCACCCTACAAAATTGTGTAGCTGAACAGATCGGAAAAGTGTAAACTACTTTAACTGTCTTATGAAGGATGCCGATAATTGCATTGTTTTAACCTGTGTGGTTACACTTTTTTGTAGGGTGGGTGAAGCGAAACCCACCATAATCGTGTTCCTTCCCTAATGGTGGGTTTCGCTTCGCTTCACCCACCCTACATCTGATAGCAATTGCGTATGTTGCATTATTTCGGTTCTCTGAGCAGCGCAATAATTCCCGTGCGCGCAATTTTCTTAATCCCCATGGGTTTAAGCAGATTCAGGATAGCGGTCAGTTTACCCTCATCGCCAGTCACTTCGATGATATAATGTTCCGCCGCCGCATCAATCACTTTACAGCGAAAAATATCAACAATACGCAAAATTTCGGCGCGGTGTTCGGGCGCCGCTTTGACGCAAATAAGCGCCATTTCGCGTTGCACGGACTCATCTTTGGCAAGCTCGCGCACTTTGATGACATTGATGAGTTTATTCAACTGCTTTTCAATTTGTTCTAAAATGGTCATATCCGCCCGGGTGACAAGCGTGATTCTCGAAATCAGGGGATCAATTGTTTCCGCAACACACAGGCTTTCGATATTAAAGCCGCGTCCGGAAAACAATCCCACGATGCGGGAAAGCACCCCGGGTTCATTATCCACCAACATTGTTACGACATGTTTATCTTCACTCACGGTTTATTTCCTTATTTTAGTATTCGGATTACAGTTTTCTCAGGCAACATTCGCAAGCTCAAGCTTGCACTCCGCTATCCTGGAAAAAGCTAAAATCGGATCAGTAGATAATTGTTGCAATTCAAGCTTACACGAGCAACATTTCAGTGATTGACGCGCCCGCCGGCACCATCGGATAAACGTTTTCTTCGCGCTCGACGACAAATTCCATAATCACTGTCAGGGGCGATTCCAGTCCGGTGCGCAGCACTTCTTCCACCTCTTCAGTTTTGGTGGCGCGCAGGCCAACTGCGCCATACGCCTCAGCCAATTTCACAAAATCGGGCGCATGGGTCATATCAGTCACGGCATAGCGTTTATCGTAAAACAGCTCTTGCCACTGGCGCACCATGCCGAGATATTGGTTATTCAGGATTACGATTTTGACGGGAAGTTTGTTTTGAACCGCCGTGGCCATTTCCTGGATGTTCATCTGGATGCTGCCGTCACCGGCAATATCCACCACCAGTTGATCCGGGAAAGCCATCTGGGCACCGATAGCCGCCGGCAACCCGAAACCCATCGTGCCCAGACCGCCTGACGTGATAAAATGGTTGGGTTTATCAAAATGATAGAATTGCGCGGCCCACATCTGATTTTGCCCGACTTCGGTGGTGATAATCGCCTTGCCTTGGGTGAGTTCATGCAGTTTTTCGATTACATACTGCGGCTTGATAGCATCGCCCTGTTTGTACGCCAACGGCTTGGTATCCTTCCAATGCTTAATCTGATCAAGCCATGGCCGCCTCTTTTCATCTAAATCTGTAAGTGTTTCCTTATCCAAAATCTGGTTAATCATTCCCAGCGTATCTTTGCAGTCTCCCACCACGGGAATCGCCACAGGCACATTTTTACGAATGGATGTGGGGTCAATGTCGATATGGACAATATCCGCATGTGGCGCAAATGTATCAATTTTACCCGTAACACGGTCATCGAAACGCACGCCAATGCCCAGAAGCAGATCAGAATTACTGACCGCCATATTCGCACGAAAGGTGCCATGCATACCCAGCATACCCAAACAAAGCGGGTCAAGCCCCGGAAAGCCGCCGATACCCATCAGCGACGTGGTCACCGGTATCAGGCAGGTGTGGGCAAGATAGGTCAACTCCTCGGACGCACCTGATAAAATAACACCACCGCCAGCAAAGATAACCGGTTTTTCCGCTTTTTTGATTAAATCGACAACGCGCTTAAGTTGCTTTTTATGCGGTTTATACGTCGGATTGTAACTGTTCATCTTGATTTCGCCCAGCGACTTATATTCAAACACGGCGCTGCCGACATCTTTGGGAATATCAATTAACACCGGCCCGGGACGACCGGTTCTGGCAATATAAAAGGCCTCTTTAACCGTCCGGGCGAGCGTATCAATATCTTTGACCAGATAATTGTGTTTGGTGCAGGGTCGTGTGATTCCGACAATGTCGGCCTCCTGAAAGGCATCGTTGCCGATCAGCGGCGTAGGCACCTGTCCGGTGATAACCACCAACGGAATTGAATCCATATAAGCGGTGGCAATGCCGGTGACCGCATTGGTCGCGCCCGGGCCGGAAGTCACCAAAGAAACGCCTGTTTTGCCGCTGGCCCGCGCATAACCGTCAGCGGCATGCACAGCGCCCTGTTCATGACGCACCAAAATATGGCGGATGTCAGTTTTCATTAATTCGTCATAGATATCAATGACTGCGCCGCCGGGAAAACCGAAGATGGTATCCACGCCTTCCTCTTTGAGCACTTCCATCA
>JAOZRC010000828.1 GCA_029940345.1 Desulfobacterales bacterium | reverse complement strand
TAGCAGCAAAATCAAAATATTTTCTTTTCTGCAAGTTGCTCATTAATGTATTATCACATAATTAGCTGCCACTGAAAAGGGGTGCAATACAAAAAAGTAACACGTGTTAAACCGCCAACGGCAAGTCTTTGATCGTGTTGTTGTTAAACATGTTTCTCACGATTTCCAATCCTTTCCGGCAAGCATTTTTCAGCTTACCTGTCAGGACTAAAGAACGTAACAAGATTACATTCTCTGCATGTTCCCTCTTCCAAAATAAACCCGTTCCCTTTATACGGAGATTGATAACCCGTCGAATGGCACTTTCGACAGTGCCGCTGCCAGTGGGTAAGCCATTGGATCGGAATTTTTGATATTGAAACTTAGCATGATCACCAAAATAGCCATTCAATTTCTTAAAGGCAGCCTTTGACGCCTTTCTTTTTTTAGATAACTTATGCCTGACAAGATTGGCAATTCCTTTTATGTCACCATTCCATAGAAGTTCTCGAACCTGCTTGGAAAGTTTCTGCTTCTCCTTTTCTGATAATTTCAGGGCTTCAGAGATAACCTGCTTCACAACATTTATATTCTGTGTGGCATGTGTATAGTCCAAAATCCGCTTGGCGTTACTCAGATCCAGTTCGCTGATAAGCGTATCAATTCTTGGCCAAATACCTTGTCCACCGTCAGCACAAAAAATGATTTCTGATGCCTCCTCAAGGTTTATCCATGAAAGGTATTCCTTGAGAAGTTCAAAAAAATCATCCAAACTAGCGCATGATCCATCAATAATAGGATTGACCAATTTGATCTTTTTGCCTTTTTCATCAAACTGACTGATTGTAAGTAATCGGGGTTCAAACCACTCGGTGTGATACCCTTGTCTCTTCAGACCTTTTTGGCGTTTCCCTCGTTTTTTTCGTCGTTCACGAATACGTCCACCATCAACACAGATCAAAACCTTAATACCGGGTTCATGCCAAATAGGTTCATCATTACACTCAACCCTGACACTCCTTGCCAATTTGCCAAATTTCTTGACGATATTTTGCAAAAGATGCTCATTCATATTTATGCCAAGACCACGCAAAGCATTGGCGGCAACCTCGAAAGAGGGGCAGAGAACTGCCATAGACACACAAATTTCAACCAATGCAGGACTTATTTGTTTTATAATTCCAAGTAACTCCAGGCCAAGATGTCGCAGGGCTCCTTTTTGCCGTTTAGCCAATCTGCCGCGTTTTCTCTTGGGTTTTGCCCGGAGAAAAACAGGTGACAATATTTTCCATTGTCGGCCGGACTTTAATCGAATATATATTTCTCGATATTCCAGAAAACGACAAGCACATTGACTACACCATTGTTTCAATATGTTCAGGAAGATTACGTTGCATAGAAGCTCATTCAGCTTGGGGATAATTTCACTCTCCGCCATTTCCTGATATTTAGCATATACATTCTGCTCGTAGTCAGAAAAATTCTCTGTTCCAAAAACTGAAGCTATCACACCATCAACGGTCACGACCAATCTCCTCGAAGTAGTGACCTGCGTTGATTCACTATCGTTTACGCAAGCAGTAACTTCCGAAAATCACGCCGTAACGGGTAAACCAAGATGTCTTTGATCGGAACCTTGAGTTTGTTATTACGATCCTGACGACTTCGTCCTTTTGTTTGACCAAGTTTGAGCCAATTTGCTGCCTTGTAGCAAGTCCCAAGGTAACGCGTTGTATCAACAAATGTCTCTACCATGACGATATCGCTCCCATAGCGAGCTTTCCAGTCTTGCGATAAACGACGCAAACAAGCTCCGAGAACATGACTGGCGAGATGTGGAACATTAACCCAGTCCAAAATCAAAAAACGAGTATTATTGCAAATCAAACCAAGATTGCGTTCACGAACATCAGGTTGCCAGCCTATCCATTGGTCACGAAACTCAATTTTCCAGGCTGCTGCTCCAAAAAGCAAGCAACCAAGAAAACGTTCATTGAGTCCAAAAATCAAATATTTCATGTTCTGACCCACAGGCCGACCATAACTGAGATAGTGATACTCCTTAACAAGATAGTTGAAGGCTTTCTCATATTCAGCGCAATCCCGAGCATTTACAATCTTTACAGGTTTGATATCCGATAATGAGCATGAAATCGGACTTCGATCGATTTCTACAGGTTCAATTGTTGGTGATCGACCAGGCCCTGGGCACTGGCGTGGCGGAAGTTGTATCAGAGCACGAAACTCAAGCTTTCGAAGTAATTCGCGGCAGGCCATGTCTTTAATCTGACCGTCGGGGCGTCGCCAATCCCAACGTGCGCACAATTCACGGGATAGACGAGATCGATTCCATGATGGATGATTACGAAGAAGCATCCGTACCTCGGCCACTTCCAATTCGGTCACACAACGCCCTTGTATTTTTAACGGCCAATCCATGACTTACATATTATATCGATTCATGCCTTGAGTCCAGTGGTTTTTTAATTTGAACTACTTTGCTCATTTTGTACTTTTTTGTATTACACCCCATTCACAGTTAATCCAGAAATATGCCGGGTCTTACATTGAAATATTCCGATAGAGTTTTTATATGGGCTTTGCTTAA
>JAOZRC010000827.1 GCA_029940345.1 Desulfobacterales bacterium | reverse complement strand
GCCCTCGCTCTCACACTTTTTCGCTTCGATCACGACTTTCCAAACAGGCTCTTAGCAAAGAAACACCGGATGTGGTAGTGGAAAAATGTAAAAAGGCGCTATTTGAAATTCGAAAAGATGGAACCTACGAAAAAATAAAATCGAAATATGCAATTTTTTATTTGCCTATTTTCACTATTAGAAGCTATTAAATGAAATTGATTGTGTCAGTTTCCATAATTGCGATGTAACCGTTGACTCCCCCTACGTGTAAGCTAACGCGGGACAGCTTCCCGCGCGACAACCTCACGCACGATTGCGACCGTATAGAACGGAAAGCCGTTCCGCTCAAGGGGGGAGTGAACGGTTACATTGCAACTTGTCAGGAAATGACTTTACACTTAAAACTTTTACTCTCAAGTATAGTTAAGGAGGTAATGCGATGATGCCCGAAATCAAAAAAATTCTTTATGCCACTGATCTTTCGCCCAATTCTACTTATGCGCTTCGCTACGCGATTAGCACTGCCAAAAAACATGATGCTGACATTGTCATTTTACACGTTATTGAGGAAAAAGCGCCTTTCCTTGATGAGAAGCTGCTAAAAATAATTGCCGAAAAAAAAATCGCCGAAGCGTCCGATCTGATTAAAAAGCGGCTAAAAACACTCTGTGATAATGAACTTAAAGACGATCCTCAATACGCCGACAAAGCGATATCAATTGAAATATGTAAGGGCTACCCACCGGAGGAAATCCTTAGCAAGGCGGATGAGTTGAACTGCGATGTGATCGTCATGGGAACCCACGGCAAGGGCATTATAAGACATACTTTTTTGGGAAGCGTCGCCCAAAAGGTTCTGCGCCGGGTGAGAAAACCTGTTTTAATTATTCCATTGCCGGAAGGCGATATTGACGTCACATTTTCTGATACCTGATTTTGTGGGGACTCTCAGAAATTTCAGCTTAACACGCTTGCAAAAACCGGCTACCAACATAAGGCGGGACAAATGTAGAGCGGAAAGCTGTTCCGCTTTTTCAACCTTCCGGCAACATTAAAGGACGCGGAACGGCTTTCCGCGCTACAAACGCACCGAAGTGTCCCGGCTTATGTGGGTAACCAGGCTTAACAACCCCAATTATGCCAATTTTACACATTTGTGGTTAATAGCCCCAAATGCAGGACATGCACAGTTAGAAGATTCTGCTTATGGTGCGGGTAAATCAGGATTAAATCTACAAAACATAAAAGACATTAGAATCTTCCACCCCTCGAAGAACAAAAAGAAATCGTCCGCCAGGTGGACCAACTCTTCACCCTGGCCGATAAACTGGAAGATCATTTTCAGAAAGCCAAAGCAAAGGTGGACAAGCTTTCCCAGTCAGTTCTCGCCAAAGCCTTCCGGGGTGAACTGGTCCCCAGAATCCAAATGACGAGCCTGCCGAAAAACTGCTGGAGCGGCTCATGGCGAAAAGGCGAAGATGGAAGCAGAGTTGAAGAAAGCTAAGAAGACGGCTAAAAAGAGGGTCGGCAGGCAAAAGAAAAAATAACACATATAAGCGAAAGATAGCATGAAAAAAATAAAAGACCTGTCGGCAAGCGAACGCCCACGGGAAAAGCTGCTTGCCAAAGGTCCGAAATTCCTGGCCGACTGGGAACTGCTTGCTGTTATCCTCGGCCGAGGCACCCAAAAAAACGATGTGCTTGCACTGTCGAAAAAGATCGTGAAAGTCATTGATGAAAAAGGATTAGACTTTATCGCTGAGGACATTCTCCACATTGACGGCATCGGCAACGCCAAAGCGGCCTCCATTTCCGCATCGCTTGAATTTGTAAGACGCCGCATAAAGCCTGAAGGCCATAAAATTGAATTTCCTGCTGATATCTTCCCGTTAATCCGACATTACGGTGATAGAAAACAGGAACATTTTCTTTGTGCATCGGTAAACGGCGCCAATGAAGTCATGAATGTGCGTGTCGTAACCATCGGCCTGGTAAATAAAAGCCAGGTGCATCCAAGGGAAGTGTTTGCCGATGTCATCGCCGAACGGGCTTCAGCCGTTATCGTAGCGCACAATCACCCCCATGGCGCATTGCAGCCCAGTAATGAAGACATCCAGGTTACCAGGAGACTGAAAGAAGCGGCCAAAATTTTAGGATTGAAATTATTAGATCATATTATTTTCAATTCCAAGGGATACCACTCTTTTGCTGAAAAGGGTGAACTGTAAACTGAAAAAAATACTTAGAGCCTGTTTGGAAAGTCGTGATCGAAGCGAAAAAGTGTGGGAGCGAGGGCTGATTTTCGCAAATTTTAAGGGAATAGCCGGCCTATTGCCATTAAATTTGCGGAAATCAGAACCGCTCTCACGCTTTTGCAGCCGATTTAAGACTTTTCAAACAGGCTCTGATACTGCGGCGTTTTGAAGATAAGAAAAATGAGGACGGCGAAATGGTGCTCAAAAAGCATGAACAAAAACCGGATGTGTGGGCGAAACCCCTTGAAGACGCTCTGATTGAAACAGAAGCTGAAAAGGATCTGGAAATAATTAAGTCTGCCCAGGAATTGATGAATATGTTAGACCCTAAACAGGCGGCAATGGGGAAA